>NZ_JBOBDQ010000028.1:0-68029 GCF_050586565.1 Pseudomonas sp. WC1 | reverse complement strand
TGATTACACCCAGCTGCGCGATCAGCGATCAGGCAGGGTGATGTTCAGTTCCAGAATCGAGCAGCTGCCCTGGTTTTCCAGTTCGATCTGTACGTCGTCGTTGCCGATGTTGACGTACTTGCGGATCACCTCGACCAGCTCCTTCTGCAAGGCAGGCAGGTAGTCCGGGGTGCTGCGTTGGCCACGCTCGTGCGCCACGATGATCTGTAGACGCTCTTTCGCTACCGACGCGCTGCTCTGTTTCTGTCTGCCACGAAAGAAGTCAAAAAGGTTCATGGTTTATTTGCCTCCAAACAGGCGCGCGAAGAATCCTTGCTTCGGCACTTCGATGAACCGCAGTGGCTTGGGCTTGCCCAGCAGGCGGTCGACGGTGTCGCTGTACGCCTGGCCGGCATCGCTCTGGTCATCGAGGATGACCGGGATACCCTGGTTGGAGGCCTTCAGCACGGCTTGGGATTCGGGGATGACACCCAGCAGTTCGACCGAAAGGATTTCCTTGACGTCCTCGACGCCAAGCATTTCGCCCTTTTCGACGCGCTCGGGGTGATAGCGGGTGATCAGCAGGTGTTCCTTGATCGGGTCTTCGCCCTGTTCCGCACGGCGCGACTTGCTCGACAGCAGGCCGATCATGCGGTCGGAGTCACGTACCGACGAGACTTCCGGGTTGGTCACGACGATGGCTTCGTCGGCGAAGTACATCGCCAGGTGCGCACCTTTCTCGATACCGGCCGGCGAGTCGCAGACCACGAAGTCGAACTGGTCCTTGAGCTCCATCAATACCTTTTCGACGCCTTCCTTGGTCAGCGCGTCCTTGTCGCGGGTCTGGCTGGCGGCCAGCACGAACAGGTTTTCCAGGCGCTTATCCTTGATCAGGGCCTGCTGCAGGTTGGCCTCGCCGTTGACCACGTTGACGAAGTCGTACACCACGCGGCGTTCGCAGCCCATGATCAGGTCGAGGTTACGCAGGCCGACGTCGAAGTCGACGATGACCGTCTTGTGCCCGCGCAGTGCGAGGCCGGTACCGATGGCGGCGCTGGTGGTGGTCTTGCCCACACCCCCCTTGCCGGAAGTAACGACGAGAATCTTGGCCAAGGTGTTTCACCCCTAAATAATTCGGGACAGACGTCCCTGCAAATACAAAAAACGGCAACGGGAAAAAGTTGCGCTAAAAATGCCGGCAAGTATCCGTTAAAGACGGGTTATGTTCAACACGTCGCCGGACAGGCTGACTTGTACGCCCGAACCCCACAGCGGGTCGCGGCGCAGGTCTTCGCACACTTTGTACTGGCCGGCGATGGAGACCATTTCCGCGGTCATCTGCAGGCAGAAGATGCGCGCCTTGGTATTGCCCTTGATGCCGGCCAGGGCACGGCCACGCATGGCGCCGTACACATGGATGTTGCCATCGGCGAGAAGTTCCGCGCCGGGGCTGACCGAGCCGGTCACCACCAGGTCGCCGCCCTGGGCGTAGATCTGCTGGCCGCCGCGCACCGTCGAGGTGATGATCCGCGTCGGGCGAACTTCCGGTTCGGCCGGCGCAGCTGGCGGCGCTGGCGCGGGCTCGGGCTTCTTCACCTCGGGCTCCGGCTCGAGCGGCCGTTCGCGGGCGCCGGACGGCGGCAGCACCGGCAGGTCGATGGCGATCGCGGCGGCGATGTCCTCGATGCGGCTGGCGCGGATCGCCAGGGTGCGCAGGCCATGGTGACGGCACACGCGCATCAGCCCGGGCAGGTCAATGGCGCCTTCGTCATGGGGCAGCTTGTCCAGGGCCAGCACCAACGGTGTGTTGCTGAAGAAATTCGGCGCCTGCGCGACCTTCGCCGCCAGCTGGCGGTCGAGGGATTCGAGGTCGTTGCGCGCCAGTTCCAGCACGGTGATGGCAAGCATGCTGCCCTTGAGCTGGAACACGGGGGCGTTATCGGGTGTCGGGTTGGGGCTCATGGTCTGCATAGACGGCTTGTTGCGAAAAAAGTGCCCTGACTTATAGCGATAAGACCGTTTGCCCGCAACCGATGTAGAATGCCGGGCTCATGTCTTGCCGGAAGCTTCAATGGAACGCCCGCGTTTTCGATCCTCTTTCCTTCACCCGCGATTCTGGGGGCTGTGGCTGGGCCTGGGCCTGCTGTGGCTGGTCGCCCAGCTGCCGTACCGGGCTTTGCTGGGGCTGGGGCGCGCCCTGGGCGCGGTGATGTACCGGCTGGCGGGTGAGCGCCGGCGTATTGCCGCGCGCAACCTGGAGCTGTGCTTCCCGGCGCTGTCCGGCGACGAACGGCAGCGCCTGCTCAAGGAAAACTTTGCCTCCACCGGCATCGCCTTCTTCGAGATGGCCATGAGCTGGTGGTGGCCAAAGGCCCGACTGGCGCGGCTGGCGCACATCGAAGGCATCGAGCACCTGCAGGCCGCCCAGCGTGAAGGAGAGGGGGCCATTCTCATGGCCGTGCACTTCACCACCCTGGAGATCGGCGCTGCCTTGCTTGGCCAGGTGCACACCATCGACGGCATGTACCGCGAACATGGCAACCCGGTGTTCGACTTCATCCAGCGCCGCGGCCGCGAGCGCCACAACGCCGACTCGCTGGCGGTGGAGCGCGACGACGTGCGCGGCATGCTCAAGCTGCTGCGCAAGGGGCGGGCGATCTGGTACGCGCCGGATCAGGACTACGGCCTCAAGCAAAGCATCTTCGTGCCGCTGTTCGGTATTCCTGCTGCCACCGTCACTGCCACCACCAAGTTCGCCCGGCTGGGCAAGGCGCGGGTGATTCCGTTCACCCAGAAGCGCCTGGAAGATGGCAGCGGCTATCGCCTGGTGGTGCATCCGCCGCTCGCGGACTTCCCCGGCGAAACCGAGGAGGCCGACTGCCTGCGCATCAACCAGTGGGTCGAGGGTGTGCTGCGCGAGTGCCCGCAGCAGTACCTGTGGGCGCATCGGCGCTTCAAATCGCGGCCTGAAGGCGAACCACGGCTGTACGACAAGAAAAAACGTTAGGGAGCGGGCTTGCCCCGCGACAGGGCCGGTACTGGCAACCACTGACTCCAGGAAGGATGCATGACCTCAACCACCGGCCTGATCCTCTCCGGCGGCGGTGCCCGCGCCGCCTACCAGGTCGGCGTGCTGGCCGGCATTGCCGAACTGCTGCCACCGGGCGCCGCCAATCCTTTTCCGGTGATCGTCGGCACCTCGGCCGGCGCGATCAACGCGGTCAAGCTGGCCAGCGGCGCCACCCGCTTCGCCGAGTCGGTGGAGCAACTCACGGCATTCTGGCAGAACTTTCGCAGCCACCTGGTGCTGCGCAGCGACTGGCCAGGCGTGATCCGCCAGGCCAGCCGCTTCGTTGGCCACAGCCTGCTGGGGCTCGGCGGCCAGGTGCCGGTGGCACTGCTCGACAGCCGCCCATTGCGCCGCCTGTTGCACGAGCATCTGGACCTGGACGGCATCGCTCACTCACTGGCGGCCAATCAGTTGCGCGCCATCGCCGTGACCGCGTTCGGCTACGAGTCCGGCCAGGCGGTGACCTTCTACCAGGGCCGCGACACCATCGAACCCTGGTTGCGCCACCGCCGCATCGGCATGCCCACGCCGCTGACCATCGACCACCTGCTGGCCAGCTCGGCGATTCCTTTGCTGTTCGCACCGGTGCGCCTGGGCGAGGAGTACTACGGTGACGGCGCGGTGCGCCAGCCGGCGCCGATCAGCCCGGCGCTGCACCTGGGGGCCAGTCGCGTGCTGGTGGTCGGGGTCAGCGGCAACCCTCAGCGACCCTCGCCGCCCTTGCCGACCCAGCGCGTGTTCAGCGGCCAGCAACCGAGCCTGGCGCAGATCGGCGGACATATGCTCAACAGCACCTTCATCGACAGCCTCGAGGACGATATCGAGTTGCTGCAGCGGCTCAATCACCTCAGCCACCTGCTGCCGGCGCACCTGGACGCCCGGCGCCTGGGGCTGGCGCCGATCGAGGTACTGGTGGTGGCGCCCAGCCAGCCGCTGGACGAGATTGCCGCCCGTCATCGCCGCGAGCTGCCGGCGGCGCTGAGGCTGTTCCTGCGCGGCCCTGGGGCGACCAAGACCAGTGGGGCAGGGGTGTTGAGCTACCTGCTGTTCGAGGCGAGCTATTGCAGCGAACTGATCGAGTTGGGGCGCAATGACGCCTTGGCCAAGAAGCGGGAGCTGTGCCAGTTCCTGGGGATTTGAGGTTTCCTATACCGGCGCTCACAGCTACTGCATTGACCTCAAGGGATGCATTGTCTCTGTGGGAGCCGGCTTGTCGTGGCGACGAACCGCGGCGAAAGGGCCGCGCAGCGGCCCCTGTTCACTCGGCGATCTGCAACTTGCGCGCCTGGGTATACACGTATCTTAGCTTCTCGTACTCGAACGGCGAGTTGGTCTGCCCGTAACGGAAGTTTGTGGTGTAGCGCTTGTCCACTGCCCGCAGCACGGTGAGTTCCGGGTGGTCGCTGGCGGTGTCGGGCACGTTCAGGTAGTTGATTTCCTTCTCCCCCACATAGTCCACCACCAGCCCGGTGGTGTCGCGCAGGTTCGACGGCCCGAGGATCGGCAGCATCAGGTATGGCCCGTCCGGCACCCCGTAGAAGCCCAGTGTCTGGCCGAAGTCTTCGCTCTGCCGAGGTAGGCCCATCTTGGTCGCCGGGTCCCATAGGCCACCGACACCGATGATGGTGTTGAACATCAGCCGCGCGGTGATTTCCGCTGAACGCTTGGGCTTGAGCTGCAGCACGCTGTTGAACAGATTGGGCACGTCGCCCAGGTTGTTGAAGAAGTTGCTCACCCCGGTGCGCACGAGGCCGGGCGTGACGTAGCGGTAGCCGTCGACCACCGGCAGGAACACCCACTGGTCGAAGCGGTAGTTGAAGTGGTAGATGCGCCGGTTCAGCGACTCCAGCGGGTCGTAGATGTTCAGCGCGGCCAGGGTCGAGCGTTCGAACTCGCGCTGGTCCAGGCCGGGGTTGAACTTGAGCTCGCGCAGTGGATCGACGAAGCCGTCGGCCTCCACGGTGAGGGTTTCGGTCTTGTCGGCCTCCACCACGCTGGCACGCGGCGCGACTTCCTCGGCCAGGGCGCAGCCGCTGGCGAGCAGGGCGGTGACGAGCAGCAGTCTGTTAACCACGGAAGAACTCCAGCATGGCGTCGCTGTTGACGCGGTAGTTGAGGTTGCCGCAATGGCCGCCATGGGGGTAGAGCGTCAGGCGTTCGCCGAACACCCGGCGCAGGAAGCCGATGTCGCCGGGGCCGAGGATCACGTCGTCGGCGTTGTGCATCACGGCGATCTTCGGGTTGTCGCGCAGATAGTCCTCCAGCGCGTACAGGCTCACCTGGTCGACCAGTTGCAGCAGGCTGTTGCCGTCGGTGCGCGCACGCCACATGGGGATCACCTGCTCGGTCAGGTAGCAGTCGAAGTCGCATTGCAGGGCGCGTTTGAAGAAGGGCTCCAGGCTGCTGCCCTCGGTGATCGGAAACTTCGGCGGAATGATCAGCCCACGACGGTTGATCAGGTCGGAGGTGAAGGCGATGTCGGCGGCCGAGAAGCGGAACGAGGTGCCGATGAGCATGGCCATCTGCTCGTTGGACAGGTGCTGGCGCGACTTCTGGAAGTCGTAGAGCAACGCATCGTTGAGGTCGATGTAGCCTTTGTCCTGGAAGTAGCGGGTGAGCTTTTCCAGCATCAGTTCATAGAAGGTGGTGCTGCGGTCGATGCCCTTGACCCGGGTCTGTACCAGCTTGTCCAGGTTGGTGATCGAGGTGTACAGGTTGACTGGCGGGTTGAGCAGCAGCACACGCTTGAACTTGAAACTCTGGCGGGTTTCGTCGAGCTTGCTGACGAACGCCGCGTCCAGCGCACCCAGGCTGTAGCCTGTCAGGTAATACTCGCTCACCGGCAGGCGTGCCTGTTGGGCGCGTACCGCCTGCATGACCCGGTACAAGTCCTTGGCGTCCTCGCTCGACACCCCGGGGGTGGCGAAGCGCGAGGCGGCGCTCATGAAGTCCCAGCTGGTGGGCGAGGACAGTTGCACGACGTGGTACCCAGCCTGGTAGAACAGCTTCTTCAGGTATTCGTTGATGCTGCTGGAGTACGGCGCGCCGGTGCCGGCGATCAGGAAGATCAGCGGCGCTTCGTGGTCTTGCTTGGCCAGGCGGTAACGCAGTTTCTTCACCGACCAGAAATTATCGGGCAGGGTGAACTCGCGTTCCGGGCGCAGGGTGAGGCTGTAGTCGGCCTGGTCGATGTCATCGTCGCTGGGCAGCGTCGGGCGCTGTTCCGGCGGAGTGGTGGCGATGGTCGCCTCGAACGGGTTGGTCAACGGGTAACCGTAGCTCGCGGCATCAATATCCCGCGCCGAGGCGGCCGCCGCCATGAGCAGGCCACCTAGCAGGGCGGCGAGACGCAAAGATCGAAGCATGAAGTCCCCCAGGGAAAACGCAAGGTCGTGCATTACGCAGGCTAGGACCACGACAGGCTGGACAAAGTTGCCCGTCGCCCTGTCGTTCGTCGCACCAGATGTTGCCGCGCCAGCCAACGTTTGTCTTGTGCAACATAGCTGCGGGGCCATGATTTTGCCTTTCAGCGCCCCTGTGAGGGATCATGCAGCGTTTCCATTACCGCTGTTGGAGAACCGGATGTCTCGTACCTGGCCACTCTTTGTCCTGCTGGTGGGCCTGCTCCTGTGGCTGGCGGCCAGCTATGGCGTGCGTTATGGGTTGATGGAGGATGCCCGTTGGGTTGGGTTGTGCAGTGCGCCAGGGGACATCTGGCAATGCCAGGCGCGATCGTTGCTCGGGCTGGGAATTCATTTCCAGGTCATGGCCTGGGGGGCATTGGGCCTGGCGCTGGTCTGTCAGTTGTTGCCGGGGCGGGGCGGCTGGTGGCTGGCGGTGCTGGCGTTGGCGCTCGGGGTTCCGGCGCTGGTGCTGTATACCGCGAGCATCGCGGTGTTTGCGTTGGTCCTGGCGGGGTTGCGGCTGGTACGGTAAATGCGCAGCCGTTGGGCGGCCCATCGCCGGCAAGCCGGCTCCCACAAGGTCTGACGCGCTTTTCTGTGGGAGTCGGCTTGCCGGCGAATCGAGGACGAAGTCCTCGCGCTCGGTTTCACGCCGGGCGCAACCTCAGGCTGCGCCACAACGCCCCGACCATCAATACGCTGACCACCGCCCAGCCCCACGCCTGCGGGTTCTGCAGCCCTTCGCGGAACAACTGCGGCGCCACCCCGACACCCACGATGAAGGCCAGCAACGCCACCTCCGCTCGCCGCGCCGGTACCGGTCGCAACAGATAGACCACTGCCGGCAGCAGCAGCGCAGCGCTGGGGAAGCTGCGATAGCGCGGGTCGAACACCATCGCCAGCATGCTCACCGCTGCCGCGAACCCTGCCGCCAGCAACCCTGTGCCCGCGTGCTTCTCGAACCAGGCGAACAGCCGCTGACGCCAGCCGTCACGGCGGGCCAGCGCCAGCGCGCCGTGGGCCAGCACCAGCAGGTTCAGGCCGACCAGGGCAAACGTCCACAGCCATTCGCCGGCAAAGCGGGCATTGGTGCGCATCAGCTCACCCCACAGCCCCAGGCAGCCAGCGCCCAGGGCCGCGAGCAACGGCAACAGCAGAGCGGCGCGCTGGTCGGCCGGGCGCCCGGCCAGGGCCAGGGCCGCCAGCATCAGGATCACGCTGGCCAGCAACCATTGTGGCCAGAGTGCCAGGTTGCTCACCGGACCTTCGAGCACACCCTTGTCCTGACGGTCGGCGTCGTACAGTCCCCAATAGCCGCCCACGGCGCCTTCGCTGGCGCGCTTCCACGGCTGGTCGAAGGCTTCGATCAGGTTGTAGCGCCAGCCGTTGGCTTCAGCCAGGGCAACGAAGCCGCGGATGAAGCGTGCTTCGTTGACCCGGCTCGGCTCGGCGGTTTCGCGCTGGCGGCCCTCGCTGGGCCAGCCGGTTTCGCCGATCAGGATGTCCTTGGGCGCAAAGCGGTTGCCGAACACCTGGCGCACCTCGGCGACATGGGCCAGCGCCGCATCGATGCCGCGAGGGTCGTCTTCCCAGTAGGGCAGCAGGTGGATGGTCAGGAAATCCACCGCCGGTGCAATCTGCGGATGCTGCAGCCAGAACTCCCAGACATCGGCGTAGGTCACTGGCACGCTGACCTGGCTTTTGACCTTGGCGATCAGGCCGGCCAGGCGCTCGCCGGTGACTTCCTTGCGCAGCAGCGCCTCGTTGCCGACGATCACCGCGCTGACCACGTCGGGGTTGGCGTTGGCCGCGGCGATCAGCAGCTCGACTTCCTTGTCGGTGTCCACAGGGTTGGCGTTGACCCAGGCGCCGAGCATCACCTTCAGCCCGTGCTTGCGCGCCAGCGCCGGGATCGCCTCGAGACCCGTCATCGAATAGGTGCGGATGCACTGGAAACGCTCGCTGAGCAACGCCAGGTCGGCGTCCATGCGCGCCGGGCGCAGCCGGAACGGCTGGTCGAAGGGAGACTGGTCCTTGTCGAACGGGGTGTACGAGGCGCACTGCAGCTTGTGCGCAGGGCTGGCGGCGTCGGGCAGGTGCACCGCCTTGCCCAGCCCATACCAGAGGGCTGTCAGACATAGGAAGGCGAGCAGGCTGGCGAGCAGGTAGATCGTGCGCAACATCGGGCGGTCCATCGTCGTATTCGGGAACTGGGGCCGCACAGCAGCCCCGAAGGCCAGTGATAGTAGCCCGGCGCCAAGCGTTTGGCATGCAAGGATCGCGCAGACCGCCATGCTCGCATGGCGCTAATGGCACAGTGCTGTCGCTGATCGCTCGCTGAAGGTCGCTGACAGAGCAGGTCGCAGGTGCCGGCAAGTCGATGATGCAATCTCCAAGACCTGACGAGGGATGCTTTGATGGCGACTATTACAAGAATGCGACGTTTCCTGGGCGTGGGCACCGCCCTGGTTTTGGCCATGAGTACTGCGCAGGCGATGGCCAAGGAAGTCAGCATCGGTTACGTGGATGGCTGGTCCGACAGCGTCGCCACCACCAACGTGGCCGCCGAAGTGATCAGGCAGAAACTCGGCTATGACGTGAAGCTGCAGGCCGTGGCCACCGGCATCATGTGGCAGGGCGTGGCCACCGGCAAGCTCGACGCCATGCTCTCGGCCTGGCTGCCGGTGACCCATGGCGAGTACTGGACCAAGAACAAGGACAACGTGGTCGACTACGGCCCCAACTTCAAGGACGCCAAGATCGGCCTGATCGTCCCTGAATACGTCAAGGCCAACAGTATCGAAGATCTCAAGACCGATCAGAGCTTCAAGCAGAAGATCGTCGGTATCGATGCCGGCTCCGGGGTCATGCTCAAGACCGATCAGGCGATCAAGGACTATGGCTTGACCGGTTACAAGCTGACCGCCAGTTCCGGCGCGGCGATGACCGCGGAACTGGGCCGCTCCTACGCCAAGCAACAGTCGATCGCCGTGACCGGCTGGGTGCCGCACTGGATGTTCGCCAAATGGAAGCTGAAGTTCCTCGAGGATCCGAAAGGCGTGTATGGCGCTGCGGAGACCGTCAACAGCATCGGCAGCAAGGAACTGGCGAGCAAGGCCCCGGAAGTGGCCGAGTTCCTCAAGAAGTTCCAGTGGCAGTCCAAGGATGAGATCGGCGAGGTGATGCTGGCGATCCAGGAAGGCGCCAAGCCGGAGGCTGCGGCCAAGGACTGGGTGGCCAAGCATCCGGAGCGGGTCAAGGAGTGGACGGGCAAGTGATGGCCTGAAATTGGGCTGCTGTGCAGCCCTTTCGCCGCGGCTCGTCGCCACGACAAGCCGGCTCCCACAGGTGCGGCGCAGATCCTTTGTGGGAGCTGGCTTGTCGTGGCGACGAGCCGCAGCGATTGGACCGCGCAGTGGCCCCAAGGGTTGTTACCAAATCTGCAAAACACCGTTGCATCTAAGACTAAGGTCGTCTGGTTGGCGTCCAGCGGCAGCATAAAGTGGAGTCGGGTTCTCCCTAATCTGTGCTGCTAGGACAAAAACAATGAACGACAGCATTTACCAATCGATACAGAACAGTCCGCGCTTCAAGGAACTGGTCACCAAGCGCGAGCGTTTCGCCTGGATCCTCTCGGCGATCATGCTCGGCCTCTACTGCGCCTTCATCCTCCTCATCGCCTATGGCCCGCACCTGCTCGGCGCCAAGCTCAGCGCCGGCTCGTCGATCACCTGGGGCATCCCCCTGGGAGTCGGCCTGATTCTCTCGGCATTCGTGCTCACCGCGCTCTATGTGCGCCGCGCCAACGGCGAATTCGACGAGTTGAACAAGGCGATCCTCGAGGAGGCCAAGCAATGATCCGACACGCCAAAACCCTGGCCGTCCTGGCCTGCGGTGCCTTCGCACCCGCCGTGTGGGCCGCCGATGCCCTGACCGGCGAGGTGCAGAAACAACCGCTGAACGTTGCTGCCATCGCCATGTTCGTGGCCTTTGTCGCCTTCACCCTGGGTATCACCTACTGGGCCTCCAAGCGCAACAAGTCGGCGGCCGACTACTATGCCGCCGGCGGCAAGATCACCGGTTTCCAGAACGGCCTGGCGATCGCCGGTGACTACATGTCGGCAGCCTCGTTCCTGGGGATTTCCGCGCTGGTGTTCACCTCCGGCTACGATGGCCTGATCTACTCCATCGGTTTCCTGGTCGGCTGGCCGATCATTCTCTTCCTGATTGCCGAACGCCTGCGCAACCTGGGGAAGTACACTTTCGCCGACGTGGCCTCGTATCGCCTTGGGCAGAAGGAAATCCGCACCCTGTCGGCTTCCGGTTCGCTGGTGGTGGTGGCGTTCTACCTGATCGCGCAGATGGTCGGGGCCGGCAAGCTCATCGAGCTGCTGTTCGGCCTGGACTACCATGTGGCGGTGATCCTTGTCGGCATCCTGATGTGCCTGTACGTACTGTTCGGCGGCATGCTCGCCACCACCTGGGTACAGATCATCAAGGCGGTGCTGCTGCTGTCCGGTGCCAGCTTCATGGCACTGATGGTGATGAAGCATGTCGGCTTCGACTTCAACACCCTGTTCTCCGAGGCGATCAAGGTGCACGCCAAGGGCGAGGCGATCATGAGCCCGGGCGGCCTGGTCAAGGACCCGATCTCGGCCTTCTCGCTGGGCCTGGCGCTGATGTTCGGCACCGCCGGCTTGCCGCACATCCTGATGCGCTTCTTCACCGTCAGCGACGCCAAGGAAGCCCGCAAGTCGGTGCTCTACGCCACCGGTTTCATCGGTTACTTCTACATCCTTACCTTCATCATCGGCTTCGGCGCGATCCTGCTGGTCAGCACCAACCCCGACTTCAAGGATGCCGCTGGCGCCCTGATCGGCGGCAACAACATGGCGGCAGTACACCTGGCCGACGCGGTGGGTGGCAGCGTGTTCCTCGGCTTCATCTCGGCAGTGGCCTTCGCCACCATTCTCGCGGTGGTCGCGGGCCTGACCCTGGCCGGTGCCTCGGCGGTGTCCCATGACCTGTACGCCAGCGTCTGGCGCAAGGGCAAGGCCAACGACAAGGACGAGATCCGCGTGTCGAAGATCACCACCATCGCCCTGGGCGTGCTGGCGATCGGCCTGGGGATCCTGTTCGAGAAGCAGAACATCGCCTTCATGGTTGGCCTGGCCTTCTCCATCGCCGCCAGCTGCAACTTCCCGGTGCTGCTGCTTTCGATGTACTGGAAGAAACTGACCACCCGCGGCGCCATGATCGGTGGCTGGATGGGCCTGGTCAGTGCGGTGGGCCTGATGATCCTCGGCCCGACCATCTGGGTGCAGATCCTCGGTCATGAGAAAGCCATCTACCCGTACGAGTACCCGGCACTGTTCTCGATGATCATCGCCTTCGCCGGCATCTGGTTCTTCTCGGTCACCGACAAGTCCAAGGCCGCCGAGAACGAACGTGCGCTGTTCTTCCCGCAGTTCGTCCGCTCGCAGACGGGCCTTGGGGCCAGTGGCGCGGTATCGCACTGATACCTTGAGCTGAACACACAATGCCCCGGCCCATGCCGGGGCATTGTGCTTCCAGAGTTGTCGCATTATTTGCCGCTAGGAAATTTCTTAGGCTCGCTCGGAACGGTCTTAGTCATCGCCGCGACGTGTTCACCAATACTTCTCCTCACCCGCTGGCCATGCGCCGGCAGGCATTGACCACTTCAAGGAGATCAGATTCGTGAAACGTACGTTACTTGCCCTTCCCCTGGCCATGTTCTTCGCGGGCTCCGCTTTTGCATTGGACCCGATCGAGAAGCAGGTCCAGGTGACCGCCCAGGTGCCGACCGACGCTTTCTTCGTCGAACCGGTGGGCGGCAACTGGATGAACGACCCGCAGGAAATGGCCTGGAACTCGTATCAGGCCAAGCTCGATCCGATCCGCAAGGAATTGCAGGTCAAGAGCACTGTGGGCCCGATCACCGCCTATCTGGTTTCGCCGGCGGTCATCGCCAGTGGCAGCGAGAACATCGGCCTCGACGTCAAGGTCGGCGACACCGTGTTGCAGACCACGCCGGCCGAAGTCGTCAGTGCCACCCAGGCGGCACCGGGCGCGATCATCGGCTTCGAGGTGGCGGCCCAGCCCGCGCCGGCCACCGGTTATGTGCCTGGCAACTACCAGGGTCTGGTGAGCATGATCTTCGAAACCGCCGCACCCTGAGCCCTCCCTCTTCGTTCATCCGTTGTTGCCTGCCCTGACCCTCGGCTGCCGAGGGGTGGGTGGGTATTGCCTGCAAGCGACGCCTCATGACCAATCATTCCACCTTGGCGGCCATGGGCCGCTGGTTGCCGCTGCTGGCCTGGCTGGCCGTTCATTCGCCCGCCGGCCAGGCAGCCGGTACTGCCCTGAGCGCCGTCGAGGGCCTGCCGCGTGAGTTCGAAGCGCATTTTTTCGATGTGCCGCTGGCGGTCCGGGTCGACCTCGATGGGCGCTACCTCGGTGATGCCATGGTGGTGCTCAGCCGCGATCAACGCGTGCAACTGCTGGAGTTCACCGATACCCTCGACAGCCGTGAACCGGAAAGCCTGCGCCGCCGCTGGCGCGAGCGCCTGATTGACGGCCGCCCTTTGGGTGACTGCCGCGCCGATTGCCCCGACGGCCTGCGCGCGATGCACTACAGCCTGGTGAACTCGCAGCTGTCGCTCTTGACCGACCAGGCCGAGATCGCCGAGGTCAATGAGCGTTTTCATCGTCAGCCGGAGCAGGGCAGCTATGGGCTGTTGCTGCGCAACCAGCTCAACCTGGTCAATGACGGCGATGCCACCAGTGGTCGTTATGCCTTGCAGGGCCAGGGCAGCGTGGGCAACTGGACGACCTTGGCCGACGGCCAGCTCGACCGGGGCAGCGACAGTCGCCAGGGCACGCGCCACCGGGTCGACCAGTTGTATGCCGAGCGCCTGGTGGAAAACCAGTTCTATCGGTTGGGCTACTTCACCCCCAGCGCCCAGGGGTTGACCCGCCAGCCCCGGCTGATGGGCAGCACGGCCGATACCACCCTCGGTCTGATGCTGGGCAGCAGCGACAGCCTGGCCATCGACACTGGCGCTCCTAGTGCCACGCCGATCTACGTTACTCCCAATCGTCCCGCCGTCGCCGAGGTCTACCGCAACGGCGTGCTGATCAACAGCCAACCGGTGCAGCCTGGATTGCAGACCCTCGACACCAAGGTCCTGCCCGGGGGCATCTACGAAGTCGAGGTACGCCTGATCGAAGACGGCCAGGAGACCTCGCGCAGTCAGGAGTTCATCTACAAACCCAGCAACTGGCGCAGTACCGACGCGCCCTGGCGCTACAACCTTTACCTGGGGCGCCAGAGCACGTTGCTGAGCAACTGGGAGCGTGACACCGACGACAGCCTCGCCGCTGGCGTGCTGGCCAACTACATGCTGCATCCACGGGCAATCCTGGGTTTGTCGGCGCAGCGTGTCGATGACACCATGCAGTACGGCACCTCGCTGGACTGGGACCTGCGTGAACGTTTCAAGCTGTACGCCAACCTGTTCCAGACCCAAGGCCAGGGCAACGGCTACGACTTCCAGCTTATCCATGCCTACGACAGTGGCTCGCTGGTTGCCAGCCACAGCCGAACCTGGCTGGCGCGTCCCGACTGGAGCCGCTTTGACGATGAACCGTCGCGATCATTCCAGGCGCGCCAAACACAATCGTCGCTGTCGTTGAGCCACCGTCTCGACCCACGCAACACCGCCAGCGTGCGGCTTGCGCATGCTGAAGGCGCCAATGCTGGCACTGGCCTCGACCTGGGTTGGTCGTACTACGGTCGTCTGTTGGGCTCGGACGCCAGCTGGCGACTGTCGCTGTTCGATCGTCCAGGTACGGCGGCCACGGGCGACTCCCGCAGCCGAGGGGTCAACCTGAGCCTGAGCATGAGCCTGGGGAGCGGCAGCGGCCGGCGTGTATCCGCCAGTGTCGGCAGCCGGACCTCGCGAGATGGTGGGCGCGACCTCAACGCCTCGCTGGCCTACCAGCAGGATGTCGACATCGGCCCGCTGCGCAGTGTGGGCGCCACGGTCAGCGCGGATCGCTATGGCGCAGGGCTGGGCGGTGACACGCAGTTCGAGAACCCGTTGCTGCACGGTGATGCCTATGTCCAGCGCTCGTCGTACAACGGCGACTTCAGTGGTGGCATCAACCTGGAAAGCCTGATTGCCGTGGGCGCGGGCAGGGCAGCGGTGAGTGGCCAGTACCTGCCTCACCAGGCGGGACTCATCGTCGATGTGGACACTGACATCGACGGCCTCAAGCTACGCGCCGACGACCGTCACGGCAGTACCGCCAGCTTGCACCCAGGGCGCAATGTGATCCCGGTGGCAGCCTATAAGGCAGGGCATGTGCAGTTCGACTTCGAGGGTAGCGCGGCCACCGCCGCGGTGATCCAGCCTTCGAGTCTGGACTATCACCTCAACCGCGGCGGCATCGAATACCGGCAACTCCGGGTGTTGCGCACGGTGACGGTGCTGGGGCGGCTGCTTGATGGACAGGGGCGGCCGCTGCGCGGTGCCCAGGTGATCAACCATGCCAGTCGCAGTGTCAGCGAGGCCGATGGTTTCTTCGCGGTCGAAATGAGCGAATCGACCCCTACACTGGAGATCCGTCAGAAGGGGCAGCCGGTGTGCCTGCTCAGCCTGGACATCAACACCCTGGAGCGCGAGGACGACGTGCTGCTGGCCGGCGACCAGCGCTGTGCACCTGGCGTGGCGCAGGCCGCAGCGGTTGCACGCAACGGGCAGGGTTAACCCGGCCGGCAAGGCACCGCTCGGTCGATAGCGCTGCTCAGAGCAAAGGCCTACTGCGGTTTAGGACGTTTCTGGGTGCTATGCGGGAAGGATCCCGCTGGTTCCGCCATGACCACAGAGCCACTCCCCATCAATACTTTCCCGCCAACGACGCACGGAGCTTCGCATCATGAATATTTTCCGCCTGCTGGCCTCGACACTGCTGGCGCTGCCCCTGGTCGCCAGTGCCGCCCCCGAGCTCAATGTCGGCGCACTTTACGACTACCTTGACGGGGACAAGAGCACCTTGCTCAAGCGGGTACGCAACAGCGGCGACACCACCGCTTTCGTCAAGGTCAGCGTCGCCGAACTGGTGTATGACGCAACTGGCGTTGCCCGTGAAATCGACACCGATGGGCTGCCACTGGAGCAGCGTGGCCTGGTCGCCAGCCCGGCGCGGCTGATCGTGCCGGCCCAGGGCATGCAGGCGGTACGCCTGCTTTACCGTGGCTCACGGGAGCAGGAGCGGTACTTCCGACTGCGCTTCGTGCCGGTGCTGCCGGAACTGGGCGATGGTTTCGCGCTGGATGAGCAGGAGGCGGAAAAGTACCGTGACAGCCTCAAGGCCGGGGTCAATCTGCTGGCCGGATATGGCTCGCTGTTGTTCGTCCGGCCTGCCGAGACACGTTACCAGACCCAGGTACGGCGCGCAGGCGGGCAACTGACTGTCGTGAACCAGGGCAATGCCACGGTCGTGCTCGATCATTTCCGCCTGTGCCAGGCCGCAGGGCAGGGCTGTGCTCCCGCCACCAAGCACCACCTCCTGCCGGGTCGCACCCGGCAGTTCAACGGGGAGGCAGGCAAAGTGCACCAGTTCGACTTAATCGAGGGCGCTAGTACCAAGGCAATGGTGGTGGAGGGATGATCATGCTTTTTTCTTCCACAAGTCAGCGAAGGTGGGCGCGCTGGGCCTGCGCGATAGTTCTGTGCGGGGTCATGCCAGTGGCCAGCGCATTGGAAGTGACCATAAGCGCTCAGTATCGGGGTGGCGGATCAGGTCGGTTCGAAAATACAACTCCGCCGGGTGGGGTGTGCAGGTACTGGCCTGTAACGTGCCGAGGGGCCACGACGGTCGACCTGCCGATTACCTTCACGAAAAAAGCGGTACAGGAAGCGGCGGATCCGCGCGACGAGTTCTTCCTGCAGCTTCCCGGGCGGGGTGAGGTGGATGTCTACCACGATGAAACAGGTGAGCCGCGGCGAATGAGCTTCGAGTGGACGTTGTTCAGCGTGACTGCCAAAAGCGCAAGGCTCGATCTCAACCCGACCTATAGACGGATACTTGGAGGATGCGTTTCCGGTGGTGGGGCGTCCGGCAGTTGGGGGGATGGGAGGGCGAAAGTGCTGTGGCGCCTGAGCGATTCAGCCAGTCCCCAGCCATGCTGGTCACGTAGCATCTATGCCCCTGCAGGTACCGTGATGCAGGCTGACGTGGAAGAGCTCAGCATCGGCTTCGACATGAACATACCTCCCCCTTATCGGCTAAAGGCCGGCACTTACCGAGGCAGCATCACCTACCGCATCGGCCCAGGCGGTGATTTCGATTTCGGCAACGATGTCAGCAACCTGAGTGGTGACAGCCTCACCGTCAATTTCGAACTCGATGTACAGCATGCCTTCATGTTCGAGTTCCCGCCTGGCTCTGAGCGGGCGGTGCTGGAACCCAGAAATGGCTGGCAGGCATGGCTGGCAGGTGGCAAGGCGCCGCAACGCCTTTATCGCGACTTGCCGTTCAGGGTGTGGTCCACTGGCCCGTTCAAGGTCTACAAGCTCTGCCAGTACGACACGGGCGCGAAGTGTGCCATCAAAAACGATGGCGGTGAGCAGGTACCTGTTGATGTCGCCATGAGCCTGCCTGCGGGTGTTCAGCATCTTGGCCAGTCGGTGGAGCGACTGGCGTTGCCGACGGGACGGCCTGCGGCGCTGCAGTTCGAGGCCGCGATGCCGACACTCAACCGTCCCGGACAACTGCACTTTGAAGTGGGGCGCAATGATGTACAGGACATGCTCAAGCATCCTGGGAGCACTTATACCGGCCAGGTTACCGTGGTCTTTGATGCCGAACTTTAGTGGTTGTCATGGTTCGCGAGGTAAACACTATGCACACCGCCCTGGTGGTCGACGACCACCCCTTCATCCGCAGTACCGTCTGCATGCTGCTGCGCCAGCAACGCCTGGAGATCATCGGCCAGGCCGACAATGGCATCGACGCGGTGCGCCTGGCCCGTGAGCAGGCGCCAGACCTGGTGATTCTCGATATCGCCATGCCGGGCCTGGACGGGCTGGAAGTGATCGCCCGGATCAAGGCGCTGGGGACGCGCACGCGTATCGTGGTACTGACCTCGCAATTGGCCGAGTCCTACTCGTTGCGTTGCATGCAGGCCGGGGCCGTTGGGTATGTGTCCAAAACCGATGACCTCGATGAACTCGGCAAAGCAGTGCGCGCCGTGCTGTCTGGCTACAGCTACTTTCCCGAAGTTGCGCTCAGCTCGGTCAACCGCCAGGACCTGCAGGCAACCGAAGCACAGTGCATCGCCAGTTTGACCGATCGCGAGCTGATGGTCCTGCAGCACCTGGCGCGAGGTTATAGCAACAAGGCCATCGGCGAGGCCATGTTGCTGAGCAACAAGACCATCAGCACCTACAAGATCCGACTGCTGGAAAAGCTGCGGCTCAGCTCGTTGATCGACCTGGCGGATTTCGCCCGTCGTAACGCGCTCATCTGAGCGCTGTAGGCCCGTGTTCCTGCGTGCCTTGCTGATAGGGATACTGGGGTGTCTGAGCTACCTGCCAGCCTGCGCCGCCGTGCAACTGCATGCGCGTCCCGCCACACAGACGCCGCCGCCGGCCCTGGATAACGCGCAGCTGCGCTGGCTGTGGGAGCACCGCGAATTACGCCTGGGTGTGATTGCCCGTGACAACCCGCCGTTCGACATGCTCACCACAGGGCAGGCCTACGAGGGCATCACCGCCGACTACGTCGGGCTGCTGGCGAGCCAACTGCGCCTTGACGTGCAGCTGCAGGTGTTTGCATCGTTCGCCGAAGCGGCGGCTGCCCTGCGCCAAGGCAGTATCGACCTGCTCGGGTCCGTCAGTACGCAGCAGGCGCTCGAGGCAGGTTTGCATCTGTCAGCTCCCTATGCCCAGGATCGCCCCTTGCTGATCGCCCCGCAGCAGCATGCGCGGGAACGGATCCGCAGCGGCGCCCGCTTCAGGTTGGCGATGGTCGACGGGTACCGGCCGCGTCAACAGGTTCAAGCGTTGTATCCCTTGGCCGAAATCCAGCTTCATCCCTCGCCCTTGAGTGCCTTGGCGGCGCTCGCGCTGGGTGATGCCGACCTTTATCTGGGCAGCACGCTGGGAAGCCGTTATCTCCTGGGCCGCAACCAATGGAACGGTGCCGAGGAAGTTGGCCATGCGGCCCTGGCGCGCCAAGCTGTCGGTTTTGCCATGGCCCGTGACAACAAGGCGTTGATCGGCCTGGTTGATCGAGTACTGGAAAGCCTCGGCGATCAGCATGCGGATGTTCACGAGCGTTGGCATGCACGACCTGCTGTCGTGCACAGGTCGCCAGGTATCCCGCTGAGCGATGCCGAGCGGCACTGGCTGGCCGAAAACCCACGCATCAAAGTGCTGGTGAATGAACAGGCGATGCCCTTGAGCTATCGCGATGGTAGAGGGCAATTACAAGGGCTGAGCCTTGATCTGTTGCAATTGCTTGGCCGGCGAACGGGCCTGGAGTTTCAGGCCGAGGCAGGCGGCACCGCGGCACAGATGGTCGAGCAGGTACGCATGGGAAAGGCACAATTGATTGCCGGCCTGCCCTACAGCCCGGCGCGTGGAGAGCGCCTGCGATTCAGTCGTAGCTATCTGAGCTCTGCGTATGTGCTGGTGATGCAGGGGCACGCCGACCGGCCAGATGATCTGGCCCAACTGGACGGGCGCCGGCTGGCACTGGAGGAAGGCAGTGTGGCCCAGGAGCTGCTGGCCAAGGCGTACCCGAGGGTCCTGCAGTCACCGGTCAGTGGTGCGCTGGAGGCGGTGCACGCGGTGGCCGCCGGCAGGGTCGCGGCAGCCGTGCTTCCCCTCGACCAGGCCCGGTTGCTGGTTGCGCGATGGTACCCGGGGCGGCTGCGAATCAGCAGCCTGGCCTTGCCAGCGGCGCATTTCGCGTTTGCCAGCAGCCCGGGGGCGGTCCATCTCCAGAGCATCCTCGACAAGGCGTTGCTCGACCTGGCCCCGCGCGAAATCGATGCGCTGGTCCGGCGTTGGCGCAGCCCGCTGATCGTTGCCGCCAGTGCCTGGCAGCGGTACCGGACCCACCTGCTGCTGGGATTTCTCGGCGCTTTTGCTGCACTGGTCGTGGCGCTGCTGTGGATCCGCTACCTGCGCCGTCTGCAGGTGCAACTGCGGCGGGCCAAGAGAGGGGCCGAGGCGGCAAACCACGCCAAGACCCATTTCCTGGCCGCCATGAGCCATGAAATCCGCACGCCGCTGCATGCCCTGCTGGGCATGCTGGAGCTTGCCCAGCGCAAGGCGGGCCAGGGCATGCTCGATCATTTGGCCATCGAGGTGGCCGCCGACGCTGCCCGGGGACTGCAGGAACTGATCGGCGATATCCTCGATGTAACCCGTATCGAGGCGGGCGAGTTGCAGTTGACGCCGACCGTGGCATGCCTGCGCGAACAAGTGACGCAGGTTATCCAGTTGTTCGACCATCAGGCCCGTGGCAAGGGATTGCGGCTTGACCTCACTGTTGACGGCGAGGTTGACCGCCCGGTGCTGCTTGACCCTGTGCGCTTCCGGCAGGTGTTGGCCAATCTGTTGAGCAATGCGATCAAGTTCACCCCGCAGGGGCGGGTACAGGTGAGCATTTGTGCTCAGGCCCGCGGCGATTGCCTGGTGGCGCGGCTGATCGTCGATGACACCGGTATCGGCATTGCCAAGGCCGAATTGGCCCAGCTGGGCCAGCCCTTTCGCCAGGCCAGCAACCAGTGCCAGTCGCCGCGCAGCAGCACGGGGCTTGGCTTGGGCATCTGCCGCAGCTTGTGCCAGTTGATGGGCGGCCACTTGCAGTTGAACAGCGAGCTGGGCAGGGGCACCCAGGCGCAAATCCACCTTGAGCTGCCGATCCACCCGCTGGATCTGTCAGAGCCTGTGGTAGCACCACCCAGCGATGTTCCGGCGGACGAACTACCGCTGCACGTGCTGGTGGTGGACGACTACCCGGCCAATCGAGTGCTGTTGGCTCAGCAGCTCGACTACCTGGGGCATCAGGCCCGGGTTGCCGAAGATGGGGCGCAGGCCCTACGGCTGTGGTTGGACGAGCACTTCGATGTCGTCATCAGCGATTGCAGCATGCCGCGACTCGACGGCTATGGCCTGGCCAGGGCGATTCGCCTGCATGAGCGGCGCAGGGGCCGGACAGCGTGTCGGCTAGTCGGGCTTACCGCCAGCGCGTTGGCGGACGAACGGCGGCGCTGCCGTGCTGCAGGCATGGATGACTGCCTGTTCAAACCCCTCGGATTGCAGGCGCTGATTGGCGCACTGGGCGGCAGTGTTGCCCGGCAGGGCAAGCGTCTGCCGGATGGGGAGGCGCGCAAGGCGGTATTCGATTTCGAGCATCTGCGACAGTTGGCGGACAATGACCAGGGCGCGTTGGAGGCAGTGCTGGCCGATCTGCGTCGCAGCAATCGTGATGATCTGACCCGCTTGGCGGAGTCGGGCGAGGACCCGAAGGCTCTGGCTGCCTTGGCACATCGGGTCAAGGGCGGGGCACGCATCTTGCGCGCGGGCGACCTGATCAGCGCCTGCGAGCGGCTGGAGGCCAGTTGTGCCAGCGACCCCTTGCATCTTGAGCGACTGCACCGTGATGTCCAGGTCTTGCATGCGGTTATGCAAGACCTGGAGCACTATCTGGGCAGCCGCGCTCAGGCCTGAGCGTCATGCCAGGCCAGGTTCATATCCTGCCCAGCAACAAGAGAATCAGCAGGACCACCAGCACCACGCCGATGATGCCGGACGGGCCGTAACCCCATGAGCGGGAGTGAGGGAAGACCGGTAAGCCACCGATCAGCAGCAGGATCAGGATGATGATGAGGATCGTGGTCATGGCGGAGTCCTTGCGTGATGGAAGGGCTGGAGCGCAGCGGTAGCCGCTTAATGGTTCCGACCGGTGCCCTTGGCTAAAAATTCCATCCGCCTGCCTGGCGATTGAAATACCTGCCGCCCGATACTGGCGTATTCAGCAATTTGATGCCGTACCGGGAGCCAGGGTGTTGTGGCTAGACTCCAGCCATTCCCACTGTTCAAGGCGCTCCACCATGCACAACCGAATGATGATCACTGGTGCCGGCTCCGGCCTTGGCCGCGAGATTGCCCTGCGCTGGGCCCGCGAGGGCTGGCAGCTGGCCCTGGCAGACGTCAATGAGGCGGGCCTGCGCGAAACCTTGGCTTTGGTGCGCCAGGCCGGAGGCGACGGCTTCACCCAGCGCTGCGATGTGCGCGACTACAGCCAGCTCACAGCCCTGGCCCAGGCCTGCGAGGAAAAGTTCGGCGGCATCGATGTGATCGTCAACAACGCCGGGGTGGCCTCGGGCGGCTTCTTCGCCGAATTGTCCCTGGAAGACTGGGACTGGCAGATCGCAGTCAACCTGATGGGCGTGGTCAAGGGCTGCAAGGCGTTCCTGCCACAGCTCGAACGCAGCCGTGGGCGGATCATCAACATCGCCTCGATGGCGGCGCTGATGCAGGGACCGGGCATGAGCAACTACAACGTGGCCAAGGCCGGTGTGCTGGCACTGTCCGAAAGCCTGCTGGTGGAGCTGCGCCAGGTGGAGGTGGCGGTGCATGTGGTGTGCCCGTCGTTCTTCCAGACCAACCTGCTCGACTCGTTCCGTGGGCCGGACCCGGCGATGAAGGCGCAAGTGGGCAAGTTGCTGGAAGGCTCGCCGATCAATGCGGCCGACATCGCCGAGTATATTCATGAGCGGGTGGCTGCCGACGAGTTCCTGATCCTTCCCCATGAAGCCGGGCGTCAGGCCTGGAAACTCAAGTGCCAGGCACCCGAGCGGCTATACGACGAAATGGCGGACATGGCGGTCAAGATGCGGGCAAAGTCACGTAAAGCTAACTAATCAGAGAATTTCTGTAGGCTTTCTTTACCTTCACAAGTAGGAAATGTCTATTTCTGCGGCGAAGGATTGAGTAGGCGAAAGCTGGCGAGGCAGTCTCCGATTTTCCCTTGAGCGAGAGGCAACGGAGATGCTGGTTATCGGACGCGAAGTGGGCGAGGTCATCGTCATTGACGGGGGCATCAGGATTCAGGTGATGTCGGTGGAGAACGGCCAGGTGCGCTTCGGCATCTGCGCACCTCGAGAGGTGGAGGTGCACCGGGTAGAAGTCTACAAACGTATCAAGGCCCTGGAACTGGAGAAGCAGCGAGCCTGATGAGCCGTTACTCCAGCAGTTCCCGTGGTACTTCATGCCGGGCCAGCAACTGGCATTGCTGGCTTTCCAGGTCGAACAGGATGAACGCCTGCCCCTTGGCCAGCGCCTGGCGTACCCGCAGCACTCGGGTTTCCAGCGGCGTGTCGTCGCCATTGTCGGTGCCGTCGCGGGTGACGAAGTCCTCGATCAGGCGGGTGAGGGTTTCGCTTTCGAGTTGGTCGTGGGGGATCAGCATGGGTTTGGGCAGTGGTGATGGGGATGTGCGCATGCTACGTGAAATCCTCTGTCATGCGCAGTCGATTGGCGTAGGAAGCCTGTGCAGGAGCGGCGCAGCGCCGCTCCTGCAGATTGCTCTCAGCCCTTGTTGCCCACCAGGCTGTCCACCGCCGGCACCCGGGTGTCGCTTTCCATCTGCGCATCGTGCTCCAGCTGGTGGCTGAAGCGCTCCAGAGACGCACTGGCCGGCTGCGAGTCGCTGGCGAACACCGGGGGGCTGAGCAGGTAGGCGCCGAGCAGCCGGCTGAGCGCCGCCAGGCTGTCGATATGGGTGCGCTCATAGCCGTGGGTGGCATCGCAGCCGAAGGCCACCAGGGCGGTGCGGATATCATGGCCTGCGGTCACCGCCGAGTGGGCGTCGCTGAAGTAATAGCGGAACAGGTCGCGGCGCACCGGCAGGTCGCGGTCGCTGGCCAGTTTCAGCAGGTGGCGCGACAGGTGATAGTCGTAGGGCCCGGACGAGTCCTGCATGGCCACACTCACCGCGTGCTCGCTGGATGCCTGTCCCGGTGCCACCGGTGCGATGTCGATGCCGACGAATTCGCTGACATCCCAGGGCAGGGCGGCCGCGGCACCCGAGCCGGTCTCCTCGGTGATGGTGAACAGCGGGTGGCAGTCGATCAGCGGCTGCCGGCCACTTTCGACCACGGCCTTGAGCGCCGCCAGCAACGCAGCGACACCGGCCTTGTCGTCCAGGTGGCGTGCGCTGATATGGCCGCTTTCGGTGAACTCCGGCAAGGGGTCGAAGGCGACGAAGTCGCCGATGGCGATGCCCAGTGCTTCGGCGTCGGCGCGGGTGGTGCAGTAGGCGTCCAGGCGCACCTCCACATGCTCCCAGCTGATCGGCATCTGGTCGATGGCGGTGTTGAAGGCGTGCCCGCTGGCCATCAGCGGCAGTACGCTGCCGCGGTACACGCCGGTATCCGTGAACACGCTGACCCGGCTGCCCTCGGCGAAGCGACTCGACCAGCAGCCCACCGGCGCCAGGGCCAGGCGGCCATTGTCCTGCAACTGGCGAACGCTGGCGCCGATGGTGTCCAGGTGCGCCGAAACGGCACGGTCAGGCGAGCTCTGGCGGCCCTTGAGGGTGGCGCGGATGGTGCCGCGACGGGTCAGCTCGAAGGGGATGCCCAGTTCATCCAGGCGCTCGGCAACGTAGCGCACGATGGTGTCGGTGAAGCCGGTGGGGCTGGGGATGGCGAGCATTTCCAGCAGGACGCGTTTGAGGTAGTCGAGATCGGGTTCGGGGTGTTTCTCAGGCATCAGGATCACTCCTTCGTTTCGAGGGCCTCATCGCGGGGCAAGCCCGTTCCCACGTGATTGCGTAGGAGCGGGCTTGCCCCGCGATGGATTTCAGGCCAAAGCCCGGCTATGCGGGAACAACAAGTCGACGAAGCGCTCGGCCGTCGGTTGCGGTTCATGATTGGCCAGCCCGGCTCGCTCATTGGCTTCGATGATCACGTAGTCCGGGTGCTCGGCATCGCGGACCATGAAGTCCAGGCCGACCACCGGGATCTCCAGGGCGCGGGCGGCGCGCACGGCGGCGTCGGCCAGCACCGGGTGCAGGCGTTCGGTGACATCCTCCAGGGTGCCGCCGGTATGCAGGTTGGCGGTGCGGCGCACGGCCAGGCGTTGCCCGGCGGGGAGGATGTCGTCGTAACCCAGGCCCGCGCCTTTGAGCGTACGTTCGGTTTCGTCATCCAGCGGAATGCGGCTCTCGCCGCCCGTGGCGGCCTGGCGCCGACGGCTCTGCGCTTCGATCAGCGCACGGATGCTGTGCTTGCCGTCGCCGACCACCTGCGCCGGGTGACGGATCGCCGCGGCTACCACTTCGAAGCCGATCACCACGATGCGCAGGTCGCAGCCGGCATGGAAGCTCTCCAGCAGCACACGGCTGTCGAAACGCCTGGCCTGCTCCACGGCATGGCTGACTTCATCGATCGTCGTGAGGTTGACCGCCACCCCTTGGCCCTGCTCGCCATCAACCGGCTTGACCACCACCGCGCCATGTTCGTCGAGAAACGCCAGGTTGTCGTCGGCGTTGCCCGCCAGCTGCTGCGCCGGCACCTGCAGCCCGGCATTGTGCAGGGCGTGGCGGGTCAGGCGCTTGTCCTGGCACAGGGTCATGGTCACGGCGCTGGTCAGGTCGCTCAACGATTCGCGACAGCGGATCCGCCGACCGCCCAGGCTGAGGGTGAACAGGCCGCTGGCGGCATCGTCGACCTGTACCTCGATGCCGCGCCGCAGCGCTTCGTCGACGATGATCCGCGCATAGGGGTTGAGCGTCGCCTCGGGGCCAGGGCCGAGGAACAGTTGCTGGTTGATGCCGTTCTTGCGCTTGATGGCGAAGGTCGGCAGGTTGCGAAAGCCGAGCTTCTTGTACAGCCGTTTGGCCTGGCGGTTGTCGTGCAACACCGACAGGTCGAGGCAGGCCAGGCCGCGGCTCATGAAGTGCTCTATGAGGTGGCGTACCAGCACTTCGCCGACGCCGGGCCGCGTGCACTGCGGGTCCACCGCCAGGCACCACAGGCTGCAGCCGTGTTCGGGATCGTCGAAGGCCTTGCTGTGGTCCAGGCCCATGACGCTGCCGATCACCGCCTGGCTGTCCTCGTCCTCGGCCAGCCAGTACACCGGCCCGCCGAGCTCGCGCGGGGTGAGCAGCTCAGGGTCGACCGGCAGCATGCCACGGGCCTGGTACAACGTGTTGATTGCCTGCCAGTCCGCCGGGCCCTGCGCCCGGCGGATGCGGAAGCCGCGGAACACCCGTTGCGCGGGGCGGTAGTCGGTGAACCACAGGCGCAAGGTGTCGGAGGGGTCGAGGAACAGTTGCTGCGGGGCCTGGGCCAGCACCTGCTGGGGGGCCGCGACGTACAGGGCGATGTCGCGCTCGCCCGCCTGCTCCTGCAGCAGGTCTTCGGCCAGGCTGAGCGGATCGGGGTAGGTATGCCCGATCAGCAGCCGCCCCCATCCACAGTGCAGTGCCCGTGGCCGGTCGTGAGGCTCGCTGCCATCTCCGGCCAGGCGCGCCTGCAGGCGCTCGTAGGACGGCGCCTGGCCGCGCAGCAAGCGCTGGCCGTAGGCGATCTCTTGGGCTTTCATCGGTCAGATTCCTTGTTCGCTGAGCCACAGGTTCAGGGCCGCCAGCTGCCACAGCTTGGAGCCGCGCAGCGGCGTGAGCTGGCCGTGGGGATTGCTCAGCAGGCGGTCGAGCATGGCCGGGTCGAACAGGCCGCGGTCCTGGCTCGGGTCGGTCAGCAGCTCGCGTACCCAGCCCAGGGTTGCGCCTTCCAGGTGCTTGAGGCCGGGTACCGGGAAGTAGCCCTTCTTGCGGTCGATCACCTCGTGGGGGATGACCCGCCGCGCCGCCTGCTTGAGCACTTGCTTGCCGCCATCAGGCAGCTTGAAGCGCGCCGGGATGCGCGCCGACAGTTCCACCAGACGGTAGTCGAGGAACGGCGTGCGGGCCTCCAGGCCCCAGGCCATGGTCATGTTGTCGACCCGCTTGACCGGGTCGTCCACCAGCATCACCGTGCTGTCCAGGCGCAGCGCCTTGTCCACCGCGTCTGGCGCGCCGGGGCGGGCGAAGTGTTCGCGCACGAAATCGCCGGCCGCGTCGGTATCCAGACACCAGGGCGCCTGCACGGTGGCGCGGTACTCGGCGTGGCTGCGGTCGAAGAAAGCCTCGCGATAGGCCGCGAAGGCATCCTCGGCGCCATCGACCTGCGGGTACCAGTGGTAGCCGGCGAACAGTTCGTCGGCGCCCTGGCCGCTCTGCACACCCTTGCAATGCTTGGCCACTTCCCGGGACAGCAGGTAGAAGGCAATGCAGTCGTGGCTGACCATCGGTTCGCTCATGGCGCGAAATGCCGCCGGCAGTTGTTCGATGATCTCGTGCTCGGCGATGCGCAACTGGTGGTGACGGGTGCCGTAGTGCCGGGCGATCAGGTCGGAGTACTGGAACTCGTCGCCGCGTTCGCCGCCGGCGTCCTCGAAGCCGATGGAAAAGGTCGACAGGTCGTCTACCCCGGCCTCGCGCAACAGGCCGACCAGCAGGCTGGAATCGACACCGCCGGAGAGCAGCACGCCGACATCCACCGCCGCGCGCTGACGGATGGCCACGGCATCGCGGGTGGCGTCGAGCACGCGGGTGGTCCAACCCTCCAGGTCGAGTTCGCGTTCGTCAGGGTTCGGGCCGTAGTGCAACTGCCACCAGGTCTGGCGCTCGACTTCGCCATGGCGGTCGATGCGCATCCAGGTGCCGGGCTCGAGCTTCTGCACATTGGCCAGCAGGGTGCGCGGCGCGGGTACCACGGCGTGGAAGTTCAGGTAGTGATTGAGCGCCACCGGGTCGATCACCGGGTCGATATCGCCGCCCTTGAGCAGCGCCGGCAAGGTCGATGCGAAGCGCAGGCGCTCGCCATTGCGCGACAGGTACAGGGGCTTGACGCCCAGACGGTCGCGGGCCAGGAACAGGCGCTGGTTGTCGCGCTCCCAGATGGCCAGGGCGAACATGCCGTTGAGCTTGGGCAGCAGTGCCGCGCCCCAGGCGTGATAGCCCTTGAGCAGCACCTCGGTGTCGCCGTCCGACCAGAAGCGGTAGCCCAGGTCTTGCAGTTCCTGGCGCAGTTCGGGGAAGTTGTAGATGGCGCCATTGAAGGCCAGGGCCAGACCCAGATCATTGTCGACCATGGGCTGCGCCGAGCCGTCGGACAGATCCATGATCTTCAGGCGTCGATGCCCGAGGGCGATCGGGCCCTGGCTATGGAAGCCCCAGGCGTCCGGGCCGCGGGGCGCCAGGTGATGGGTGATGCGCTCCACCGCGGCGAGGTCCGCCGGGCGAGGTGCTTGGTCGATGGGGGTGAAACGTAACTCTCCTGCTAATCCGCACATGTAACGTAAACCCTTTGAGTTTCGGCACTCTTGGCGTTACTGGCTTTCAGCTCGTACCACTTTAGTACCACTTTCCAGCATTTTCAGCTTATCAAGCTCAGCCCAGTCGATAGGCGAGTTGATCCACTTGGCATACGTGGAAAGCAAAACCTGCACGCTATGCCCGAGTTGCGCGGCGATGAATGCCGGGTTCATGCCGGCCATCAGGCACATGGTCGCGTACGTGTGGCGCGTGTCGTACATCCTGCGGCGCCTGATACCAAGCTTTCGCAGTGCTGCCAGCCAGTAGCGTTTTTGACTCGTCTCGGAGCGAATGAACATCTCCGAGTGGTCACCCGTCCCACTGGGCGCGAACACGTAATCTGAACGAGCCTCGGTGAGCGGTCTGGCTTTTTCGAGCGCATGAAGCGCGCGATCGTTCAATAGAACTTTCCGGGTGCGCTTCGTTTTAGGGCGATCCTGGATCACACCACGGATCTGAGTGCGGCACACGTTGGCCGTCTTTCCGCGCCTGTCGATCTCGCTCCAGCGCAGGGCCATCACCTCGCCTGGCCGCATTCCGGTGTAGAAGCATTACTCGAAATAGGCTGCGTAAATTGCCGTCATGCCGTTCGTCGTTTCGTACAGGTGGGTAAAGATCGAATCCGCCTCATCTTTGCGAACCCTATCCATTGGAAACCATGTTGCGCATTAATCTGCTGCAAAACTGGTTTTCACTGAGTGACCCGGCCATGGAAGAAGCATTGTACGAGATCACCTCGATGCGCCAGTTTGGTCGACTGACGCTCAGCGCCCCGATCCCCGAGGACACGACGATCATGAATTTCCGACACCTGCAGGAGAAGCACCAGTTGGCGGGAGGTATCCTGGAGACCATCAACGGGTACCTGCGAGACAAAGGCTTATCGCTGCGCCAGGGCACGATCGTCGATGCCACGATCATCCACGCGCCCAGTTCGACCAAGAACAAGGAAGGCCAACGCGACCCGGAAATGCACCAGACGAAGAATGGAAACCAGTACTTCTTCGGCATGAAAGCGCATATCGGAGCCGACGCTGAATCGGGTCTGGTACATCATGTTCATGGCACCGCCGCCAACGTGGCTGACGTGACGGAAGTTGCCCATCTGTTGCACGGTGACAAAGCATGTTGTCTGTGCATGCAGAAAAACCGGAGGCGTCTCAGTTTTTTTGTGTAATGCGCGGCTGAAAAACCCGCTGAACCGACGCTGTCTGCGATCAGGGGCCGGATATCTGGTGACTTTTTCCGAGCATCCCTAGGAAGGCCCTGGATCTTTGTCACCAGGAATACCGTATTTGTAGGGGTAGGCCGGTGTATTCGGGTCCCATTTAAGAATGAATTTCTGTTCAGGTGAAGGGCCTGAGAATTGTGCCTGCGATTGAGGGAGTGCTTTCAAGTGCTGTAAAAATGCAAAAATGTTCAGGCGGCGTTGCGTAATTCGATAAATTTTTAATAATCATGCCAGCCATTAAAAATGGCTACTGCATCTCAAGAGCGTGAGATAATCCTATGACTTTCGAGTAAAGCTGCAAGTTCTGCTGCTCAATCAGGTTGCTCAATCGGATAGATCAGCTTAGTCGCGTTGCTTAACGCCCAAGTATTATGTCACGAGCCGTTACGAACTGAGTGCAGACGGATGAAAGCCATTGCGCGAACACCTTAACGCGGTGGTCCTCCGCGCTGCGTCGCAGCATCACGTAACGCGCTGGAGCCTTGACATATTTCCCAAAGGGGTTGACTAGCCGACCACTGATCAAGTCGTCGTAGACCAATGTAGCCCGTCCCATAGCAATCCCTTGGTCGTTAAGCGCTGCGCTGATTGCCAGGCAGGAGAGGTTGAATTGTGGCCCCTCTATGTGGCCGTGATATTCAGGCATGTGTGCATCCAGCCAGGTCTTCCATTCGATAAACTCCGGTGCTCCTGACCAAGGCGTCGCATCGTGTAGCAGCACGGCTTTATCAAGCGCCAGCCCGTTATCATGTTTTAGAATTTTTTCCACATAACGAGGCGTGGCGACGGGTACTAGATATTCGTCCATCAGGAAATCAGTATGCAGATGGCTGTAGCTCTCGGGATCATAGCGGACCGCTAGATCAATTTCTTGTTCGTCCATTAATTGCCGATCCAGCGCCTGAAACTCTGCTTTCAAACGCACCTGTATGCTGGTCTCCAAGCGATTAAACTCCGGCAAACGCGGCATCAGCCATTGCAGCGTGAAGGACGGTAGGCAATTTATTTGCAGCGGTGCATTGGGCGCTGCAAGACGGTTGATCGTCTGCTGCATCTCATTGATCAGACGCGTACTCACTTCGAACAATACGGCACCGTTCGGTGTGAGTGTCAGCGCCCGAGGTTTGCGTATAAACAAAGGGTAACCAAGCCGTTCCTCCAAGTGGCGGATCTGTTGGCTCACCGCACTTTGAGTCAAATTCAGATGGGCTGCAGCCTGAGTAAAGCTCAGGGTTCGGCCGGCGGCCTCAAAGCACCTGAGGCTACCCAACAGGGACGAATCGAGAGTGATAGCCATAAGGTGTCCTAATGCATTTGTTAGAAAAAATCGTTATAGGCAATTGTCGTGGAGCTCTAGTATTCCAAGCATCACGGTGCAGGATCAGACGATGCCTATCTCGAAGATTGAACGCAGTATATTAGAACAGCTTAGATCAAGGCAGCCTATGCTATGGGTCAACCCAACCCTTGGCCGGGCAGGCTCGAGCGACATGCAGGAGGATCAACAGATCGAGGATGCCCGGCTGCGTCTTGCACGCTGTGCCCCCCTGTTGGCCAAGTTATTTCCTGAGCTTGAGCCTTGTAATGGCGTGGTGGAGTCCGAGCTGCAACCTGCCGGGCCTCTTCAGCAAGCGGTGTTCGCAGATGACACAGCTGCAGGGCATTGGTTCATCAAACGAGATGATCAGTTGCCGGTAGCGGGCTCCATCAAGGCCCGCGGTGGGTTTCATGAGGTCTTGGCTTTTGCAGAAAAAGTAGCACTGGAGAATGGCTTGCTGCGTGACTCTGATGATCGGAGCGCGATGGCGAGCCAAAAAGCCCGTGAGCTTTTCTCGCGCTATGCGGTAGCAGTCGGAAGCACCGGAAATCTAGGTTTGAGTATTGGTGTGATGGCTGCGGCATTGGGGTTCGACACTGTTGTGCACATGTCTGCTGATGCGAAGCAGTGGAAGAAAGATCGCCTGCGCAATCGTGGCGTCAGGGTTGTCGAGCATGCTGGTGATTACGCCCAAGCGGTTGCCGCCGGTAGGGCACAGTCAGATCAGTCTCCGCTTAGCCATTTCGTCGACGATGAGCGGTCGCCGTTGTTGTTCTACGGTTATGCCGCTGCTGCTGAACACTTGGCCAAGCAATTAGCCGAGCACGGCCGAAGGGTTGAAGCCCAGAGTCCTCTATTCGTATACCTACCCTGTGGCGTAGGTGGTGCACCAGGGGGAATCGCCTATGGCCTCAAGCTAATATTTGGTGATCATGTTCATTGCTTCTTCGCCGAACCTGTGGCTTCCCCATGTGTACTGGTGCAAATGGCGGCGGGTTGCGAAGAACCTGTCTCGGTGTACGACATCGGGTTGGATAACCAGACGGAGGCTGATGGATTGGCTGTTGGCCTTGCATCGGAGTTCGTTTGTCCGTTGATGGTTGATCGGCTTTCTGGTGTGTATACGGTCGCCGACGACCAGCTCTACCTGAACATGCTGTCACTAAGAGACGCCATGGGCGTAGAGATCGAACCTTCTTCGGCAGCGGCGATCGACGGCCCCGGCTGGCTGGTCAAAAGTGTGGAGGGGCAGGCTTATGTTGAAGCCTTAAGTCTTAATTTACAAAATGCCACTCATGTGATCTGGGCCACTGGCGGCTCTCTCGTTCCTCGTCAGGAGCTTAATCGCTTCATTGAATACGCTCAAAGCATCAGCCGTTGATTACTATTTCATCGGTGGATGCGGGTACGTAATAACGATTGACCAGTGCCAATTCCCTAAACTGCCAAAATGCCAAAAATTACAAGGAGCAGTCTCATGGAACACTCATCATGCGCCATCAGCGATCAAGCCGCTAAAAGCTTTGCGGATAAGACCTATCGCAAAGTGGCGTTGCGTTTTATCCCGTTTCTCATGCTATGTTATGTGATCGCCTATCTGGATCGAATTAACATCGGCATTGCAAAGCTAAACATGCAGGCGGATCTACAGTTTAGCGAAGCCGCTTATGGTTTAGGAGCAGGCCTGTTTTTTATCGGTTATCTTATGTTTGAGGTTCCGAGTAATTTGATTCTGCACAGGGTGGGCGCTCGCATATGGATCGCGCGGATCATGATAACCTGGGGCATCCTGTCCGGAATGATGGCGTTCGTAAGTGAGCCTTGGCATTTTTACACCCTCCGATTTCTTCTCGGCGTGGCTGAGGCCGGTTTCTATCCAGGGGTAATTCTGTTCCTGACCTACTGGTTTCCCAACCATCGACGGGGAAAAATGACGGCGATTTTTCAAGCAGGTATTCCAGTTGCGGGTCTGGTCGGTAGTCCTCTGTCCGGTTGGATCATGGAGCACTTCCACATGATGGGTGGTCATCCTGGTTGGCAGTGGATGTTCGTGATTGAGGCTTTGCCAACTCTGCCGCTGGCCATCGGTGTTTTGTTGATTTTGTCGAACCGGGTTCAAGATGCGAAGTGGCTCAGTGCAGAAGAGAGGAGCCTGATTGAGCATGATTTGGCTCAGGATGATCGGGGTAAAGAGCACATGACTTTCATGCAGGTGCTGCGGGACACTCGAATCATCCGCATCATTCTGATGACCTTTGCAGCCATGATGGCGCTGTACACACTGGGCTTCTATCTGCCGACCTTGATCCGTGATGCCGGTGCGACGGGCGCCACTGAAATCGGAGTGCTCAGCGCAATTCCCTATTTTGTAGCAATAATTACCATGGTGCTGGTAGGGCGTAGCTCCGACAAGCACGGGGAACGACGCTGGCATCTGGCTGGGGTGATGCTGGTTGGTGCACTTGGGCTTATTGGCAGTACGTTTGCAGGGCAGAATTTGGTCTTGGCAGTGATCTGCCTGTCCATTGCTGCAGGAGGGATCATCAGCTTTTCTCCAATAATGTGGACATTGCCTACCGCGTTTCTTGGGGGGGCGACGGCAGCTGCTTGCATTGGTGTGATTAACAGCTTGGCTAACTTGGGTGGCTTCGTTTCGCCTTATATGATCGGTTGGATCCGTGATACCTATCAGAGCACTACTCCTGCTGTTTACCTGGTTGCAATTGCCCTGATTATCGGCGCGATTATTTCGCTTACGCTTAGTAATAAAAGGTTTAGTAATCATGGCCGTTCAAATTCTGTCGCGGAGGCAGATTGATGAATAAGAAAGCACCGATCCGATTGGCAGTCGCCGGGATCATCCATGAAACTAATACCTACACCACCAGCGTTACAGGTGCTACAGAGCTGAAAAGCTTCGAGCAATATCAAGGACAGGAGATTGTTGAGGCATTTGCTGGTGCAAACCACCAGGTTGGTGGCTTCATTGAAGGTGCCAGCAAGCTTGGCGCATGCCTTGAACCGTGCTACCTGGGGCAGGCGACCCCGTCGGGTACCATCTCTACAAACGCTTATGCCGCAATGAAGCAGGCGATCGTGAGCGAGATTCAGCGCGTCCTGCCAATTGATGGTGTGTTGTTGGCGCTACATGGCGCAGGGGTAGCGGAGGGGGTTGAAGACATCGAAGGGGACATTGCCCAGGCTGTACGTGACCTTGTGGGGCAGAACGTGCCTATCGCTGCGGTGTATGACCTGCATGGCAACGTCACTATACAGATGCAAGAGACCTGCGATATTTCCCTACCATGCCGTTTGTATCCGCACACTGATTTTCGTGATCGTGGCGTCGAGGCAGTGGAGTTGATCCTGCGCATGCTCGATGATGAGCTTAAGCCGGTTAGTGTCATTCGCCGTTTGCCCATGCTTCCCTATATCGTCGCTACACAAGAGGGATACATACCGTTTCAGGTAAATGAGCTTTGTCGGCGTTTGATGGAGCAGTCAGGAGTCGTTGACTGTTCAGGGTTCCACGGTTTTCCTTATGCCGACATTGCAGCACCGTGCCCAACCGTGATCTGTACCACCAACGGTGATGAGCAGTTAGCTCAGCGTTGTGTCGATAAAGTAGCCGAGTGGATCTGGGCCAACCGAGAAACGTTCAGGCCTGAGTACCCGTCCCCTGAAAAGGGTGTGGCCATGGCGCTTGAGCATGCTGGCAAGCCGATCGTGATCAACGAATACGCCGATAATCCTGGGGGCGGCACACCGGGTGATGGCACGCATCTCTTGAGGGCGTTGCTTGACGCGAACCCTCCACCTGGGGAGTGCTGTTTCGCCGCTATTAATGATGCAGCGGTTGTCCGTCAAGCGCAGCATGCAGGTGTAGGCGCAACCATCCGTGTCTCTCTCGGTGGTAAACAGGGTGAATTACAGGGAAGCCCTATCGAAGTTGATGCATACGTCAAATCCATTACCGATGGACGCTTTGCCAATCGGCCAGGCGCTATGTTTGCGGGGGTGAAATTCGATCTGGGCGCGATGTGTCGACTGATCATCCAGGGAATTGATGTCATCGTCGCTTCACGCGCAGAGCAGATCTATGACACGGAGCCGTTTGCGCTGCATGGTTTGGACGTTAGCGGACACAAAATCATTGCAATCAAGGGGGCTAACCATTTCCGAGCCTACTTCAACGGTATGGCGGAGCAGATTATCACGGTCGACAGCGTAGGATTGAGCACAGCGAACATCACGAGCTTCCCTCGTAGCCGCTTGCTAGGCCCATTCTGGCCCCTTCAAGAACTAGATGGGCCTTATAGGTTTTGAGAAAACTGCATGCCCTGCCTGATGTCTCCCGCGTGGGTAAATCTGAGCTTTCAAAGGACGTACTGGCGCGCGCTGACAGGCTTAACGCCAGAAAGCCACTAGTGGCTTTCTGCGCGTAGCCGATCGCTTTGATTTTCCAGTAAGTGTGATCGGGAAAGGTGGATAAGTGGAGGCTACGGGGATTCCAGGAGATGTTGGCGTCGCTTCAACATATGACCCGACCAAGCTCGCAAATCACGTTGCAAAAAAATAGCAGAAACATATCGCTGGTGGTGTCGAGGTCCGTGATTGGACAGAGCGTACACGTCGACGGATATCGAATACAGCCGGTCATCCCGCTTCGCTCAATTAAACGCAAACCTAAGCTTGGCTTGCCGAGGATGTTTGTTCGCCCCAAATATCAACAGCGCAGCATCATCGAGCGTATGCTCGGCTGGATAAAAGGGAGCCGCCGAATCGTCAGTCGCGTCGACAAGCTCACAAAAAGTTATGCTGCCATCGTCTCGCTGGTTTGTGTCATGCGGTGTATGCGACGGCTTTTTCAGACGGAGTCTAGCAGTCGTACCGCTACCTCTGTGGCAGTTTATGGCAGGTAAAGTCCGAACGTGCTATGGCCTGTGAAAAACCAGGCGAAAATGCATGCTCAGAACAGCGATGATCTCTATCAGTCAGCAATCATTGATTTTTAGGGAAGTTCCGATATCTCTAGCAAGACTTCACCTAGATTATTGCACTCACGTTTTAGCTCTGCGGCGCGTTTGAGGCGGCAAGCTGAATCTATATTTCAACTGAGTGATTTTTTGGTGCGTAGCGCGTCGTTCGGCCTTGCATGGCTACGGCGATTTCGTGTCAAGAGGGAGGGTGAGTTATGCTGTCAAGGTTAGAGGCATTGGCCGTTGTGTCTAAGCGGCGCGGGGCTGGAAGTGTATTTGCTGTATTATTGACTGCTGCCGGTAGTTCACAAGTAGCTGCCGCGGCAGGAGAAACAGAGCTAGAAGAGCGCCTCTATACCAAAATGGTTAACCAATTTGATGAGGAGCTTTTCCAGATTAGTAAGACGTGGGTAAGTTATATGGCGCCGCACGTAAATTTCCTGATGGCTAGTATAGACGCGCGTTTGGACGCAACTGACGCTGGATTCGATCATCTTGCTAACGCACTTGGCGGAGGGGGTAAGGTCAAGATTGATCCGAGTACTACGAGTAACACAAACTTTGAGCTGCCAGTATTTGGCATTACGCAGGTTGATTCAGCAGGCAATATCCATGCGATACCTGGCAGCAGTAATAGTGTAGCTGGCGCCGTGGATGGCTTGGGGGAAAGTATCAAGAACACGGCCAACGCAGCGGTCAAGTACGACAACCCAGGCAGCAAGGCCCAGTTAACCCTGAACCCCGGCGGCGAAGCTACCCGGCTTGCGAATGTACAAGCGGGCGCGTTGACGGCTGACAGTACAGATGCGGTCAATGGCAGCCAGCTGTCTTCTTCAAACGGGCGTATTGGCCAACTGGATGCGCAGTTCAGTGAACTCGCCACGCGTACAGGTAATGACATAGCAGCTGCCAGGGCGCATACCGATTCGAATGTGGTCGCCGTGCGCGAATCCATCCAGGCAGTGGAGGGCGTTGCTGCCGATGCGGCGCGCACAGCGGGCAAAGTAGGCGCCGAGGTCGCAGAGCTGCGCAAAGGGGTCGGCAAAGCCTACCAGACTGATGCCAAGAGCACGCTCAGCAAGCCCCAGGCCTCCGGCAGTGACGCCGTGGCCGGTGGTGGCGGTGCCCGTGCGGTGGGTGAGGGCAGTGTGGCGATGGGCGCCCAGGCCCACGCCGAGGGCAGCAAAGCCAGTGCGGTAGGGCGCGGCGCGGTGGCCGTGGCCGATAACAGCGTTGCGCTGGGCGCGGGCTCCGTTGCCGAGCGCAACAACACTGTTGCGGTGGGACATGCCGGGAGCGAGAGGCAGATCACCCACGTGGCTGCGGGCACTCGGGGTACGGATGCGGTGAGTGTGTCGCAGTTGGCAGGTGCCACGGCGTCGGCCACCCAGCAGGCGCACGCCTATACCGACCAGCGCTTTGCACAGATCCACCATGACCTGAAGGAGCAGGACAACACCCTTAGTGCAGGTATCGCCGGTGCCATGGCCATGGCCAGCCTACCGCGCTCCCTGGTCGCCGGCAGCAGCATGACGTCGGTGGCAATGGGTAACTACCGCGGTGAGTCAGCGCTGGCGGTCGGTGTCTCGTACGTGTCGAACAGCGGTCGTTGGTCTGGCAACTTCATGGGTACAACCAATACCCGCAACGATGCTGGCGCGGCGGTGGGTGTCGGTTATCAGTGGTAGTGCATTCGACTCACTCTTCAAAGGCGAGCGTTGGACGAGCATGCAGGTATACGGTAAGTCGAACAGGGGGCTAGCGGTTGGGGAATGTCTTCTGATCACCGGTGCCACAGGCTTCATCGGCGGTGCGGTGGCGGCCCAGTTGATTGCCGAGGGCTGCGGCAGTCAGTTGTGTTTCCTGGTGCGTGCCGCCACCCCTGAGCAAGGGCTGCAGCGCTTGCTTGCCAACCTTTACCTGCATGGCCTCGATGGAGGGAGCTGCCGAGCGCTCAGTCCAGCTCAGATCATCTGTGGTGATTTGCTCGACCGATCGTGGCTTAAGTGCACGATGCCTAGGCTGATGAAGGTTGACCGGGTTATCCATTGTGCTGCTGTGTCGTCGCTTTCAAAGAGCCCAAGCCTGTGGCCGGTCAACGTTGAGGGTACCTTCGCCTTCGCCGAAGTCATGAGTAACTCATTGCGCCTGAAGCGCTTTGTGCATGTAGGGGCGGCTATGAGCTGCGGCTTTGGCTGTGCATCACCTGTCAGCGAATCTTGGCATTTTCCCGATGCTCAGCGGCAGTTGGCGCCCTCCCTGGCTGCCAAGGCCGAGGTTGAGCGGCGCATGCGCAAGGCGTTGCCCGGGCTGCCGTTGCTCACTGCGCGCCCGTCAATGGTTGTAGGGCACCGCCGATTGGGGTGTCAGGCCTCGGGAAGCCTTTTCTGGCTATACCGAATGGCCTTCATGCTGGAGTGCTTCACCTGTGAGCGCGACCAGAAGCTCGATGTGATTCCGGTCGACTATTGTGCCGAGGTGCTGATCGCCTTGGCGATCAGGCCGCACTTGGCCCACGACCTTTATCACATCTGTGCAGGTATAGATGGTACCTGTGCCTTCGCCGATATCGATCGGGCGTTCGCTTTGGCTTGTGGCACTGAGCCGGCAGGCGAACGCTGCCGGCAACGGCCGGTTGACGATCTGCACGCCTTGGCGGGCAGCTTGAAATCAATGTTCGGGCCAAGTAATGCGCGCAGGATCTTGTGCGCTTTACGCCGGTACAGCCGTTTTGCCACGCTCGGTTATGTGTTCGACAACAGTCGACTGCTCGATGAAGGTTTCACGGCGCCCCCCTGCTTTACCGACTACATAGACGTGTGCGTAGAGTCGTCCAAGGGGGTGCCAATCACTGAACAGATGCAATGGGACTTCAAGTGACAGGGGGATGGCGCGTTACTGTCATATGCGCTGGAGCCAAATGCCCGTGCAAAGGCCACGGCCCAAGCTTGCAGCTCGACTTTTAAATCATCTGGGTGTCTCGTAGTCTTTGCTCTCAATGGAGTCAACATGGGCAGTTCATTGGCCACCATTCGTGTTGCCGTGCTGGACGATCATGCCGTGGTACGTTGCGGCGTGCTCGCGCGTCTGGCCGAGGAAGCGGATATCCACGTGGTGGGAAGCTACGCGTCCAGCTGCTCGATGATCGCAGGTTTGCGCGGTGCCCCTGCCGATGTGCTGCTGGTCGACTACTCGCTTGGCCCTGACGAAGTGGATGGGGTTTCGCTGATACGCGGGCTCATGGCCAAGTTCCCCACCTGCGCGATCGTGGTGTTTTCTTCGCACCATGAGTTATCGATTGTAAACCTGGTATTGCGGGTGGGGGCGCGGGGGTTTGTCAGCAAGAACCAGGATCTGGGGCAGGTGGTCACTGCAATCCGCAGTGCGAGCCGGGGCAAGACCTACCTCGACACCGACATGACCTTCCGCTTGGCACAAGCGAGTGTCGATTCCCCGATAAGGCAACCCTCGGTACAGGCCACGGAATGCAGTTCGGTCAGGCTGGAAGGTGTGCGGCTGTCCGCCAAGGAAAGCGAAGTCATTCGCTGTTTCCTGGAAGGGTTGAGCGTTCGCGAAATCGCTAAAAAATTTGAACGCAGCGAAAAAACCATTAGCACACAGAAGTGGGCGGCCTTTCGCAAACTTGGCGTGATGTCAGATGCCGAGCTGTTCAAGCTCAAGCATCAATTGAGGGGCTTTTGAGAGTACTGGTACTGCTCGGCTTTTTCGCTCTGTTGACCTGGGCTGAACCGGCGTTGGCCCAACTGGTACTGACTGCAGAAGAGCGCGCCTGGATTCAGATGAACCCGGTTGTCAGGGTGGCGGCCGACCGCAACTGGATGCCGATCGAGTACTTCGAGAACGGTAAGCTCAAGGGGCTTTCCGCCGAGTTTCTTACTGTCATTGCGCAAAGTACGGGGCTGCGTTTCGAGCCTGTTTTCGGTGCGGACTTAAATGCCGTGGCTGGCATGCTCCAGCGCCATGAAGTAGACATGGTGCTTTCGCTGGTGCGTGGCTTTGCGCAGCCCGCGTTCGCAGACCTGATTACGCAGACCCGCACCTACTACATCGGCAACAGCTTCATCTTTGCACGTGAAGACAATCCGATGATCTTCGATGTGAAGCAATTGGAAGGGCAGGTCGTCGCGATCAAGGGTGGGGGGGAATACGAAGCCAAGCTGCGGGCGCGTTACCCCAAGATCAAGCTGCTGGGCGCCCGAACGCCTGAGGATGCCTTGATCGCAGTGATCGAAGGGCGTGCCGATGTTGCACTGGGTGCAGGGCAGACGATGCTGCCTTACCTGCGTAGGAAGTACGACGGGCTGCTGCAGGTGTCTGGTGGCATCGCCAGCCTTTCCGTCGAGCTGAGGATGGGCGTCAGGCGCGACCTAATGATATTGCACGGTATTGTGGACAAGGCGCTCGCTGCGATCACAGCAGAACACGCCTATGAGATCGAGGAGCACAGTTTCGACGATGCCACCTACGGTGCGCCGACCTTGAGGGTGATGCTAAGTTACTACGGGACGGTCATTGCGCTGGTTGTCATCAGCCTGTTGTTGGTCGTCTTTTTTGCGTGGCATGCCCGAAAGGAACGCTTGCTGGCCATTCGCAGCGAAAGTGAGAAAAGCATGTTTATCGCCGTGCTGAGCCATGAGATACGCACGCCCATGAATGCAATCATTGCAGCCATCGAGTTACTGGGGCGAGACGATGAGCTGTCGCGGGAGTCGCGTCACTTGCTGGACTTGGCCAGAGGTGGGTCTGAAAACCTGCTGTACCTGCTCAACAATGTGCTGGATGTGTCGAAGCTGGAGGCGGGGCGGTTGCAACTCGACTGTGTGCCCACGGATGTTGTCGAACTGATGGGCTCTATCATCGACCGGCTCGCCATCAAGGCCTGCGAGCAAGGGCTGACCCTGGAACTTGTACAGGCTTCTCCCATCGAGCAACTGCTGATGCTGGACAGGCTGCGCCTGGAGCAGATTCTGCAGAACCTGATCAGCAATGCAATCAAGTTCACCTCCGTGGGCGGGGTGACCGTGAGTGTGGGCCTGAACGCAGATGCCGCTTCGACAGGCGTTGGCGAGTTGCAGATAAAGGTTAGCGATACCGGAGTTGGTATAGATCCCAAGAACCTGGAAAAACTGTTCCAACCCTACGCGCAAGCCAATGAGCAGGCGACCCACCGCTACGGCGGTACGGGGCTGGGGTTGTTGATCTGCCGCCAGTTATGCGAACTCATGGGCGGGTCGATTCAGCTGGACAGTGAGCCAGGCAATGGCACGCAGGTAACGGTGAAGCTTGTTTGCAAGAGTCATGGGCCTCGCACTCGGCGCGCGCCCCACACATTAGCGGACCCACGTGCAATAGAGGTACGCCCGGTAGAGCATGTGCTTCGCGTGTTGCTGGTGGAGGATACGCCTGCCAACCAGATCGTGCTGCAAGCCCAATTGGAAGTGCTGGGGTGCCAGTCGACCCTGAGGGCGACCGGCGCTGACGCCCTGCTGGCGCTGGAGCAGAACCGCTACGACATCGTCCTGCTCGATTGCCACCTGCCGGACACTACTGGCTATGAAGTAGCGGGGCGTTGGCGGCAAACCGAGATCGTGCGGGGGGTGGCGCCGACGCCGATCGTCGCGTTGTCGGCACAGAACGATGCCGAACATACGATTGCCTGTTTCGATGCCGGCATGAACGGGGTACTGAGCAAGCCGATCAGGCTGGGCAAGCTGCGCGACACGCTGCAGCTCTGGGCTGACATGCCCCTTATCGAAGCGGCGCAGGAATCGTTGTCCATTAGCAGCCTGGAAGCGGCCATCGAATCGCTGTGGGTCGATACCGATGCCCTCGGTGGTGCCATCGAACACCGCGACAAGGAAACGGCGCTTTTTATCGCCCATCGGTTACTAGGCGCCTGTGCGGTGATGGGATACTCCAGCCTGATCCTGTGCCTGAAAGACCTTCAGGCTCAGTTGCTGGTGGAGGATTTCGTTCAGGCTCACGCCTGGCTGTTGCAGTTGAGGGAGAACTTGGCACAGAGCATTTGTGCGCAGGCACCGTCCAAACATTAACCGGTTTTGCCGTTGGGGAGGGTGTGCCGCGAAAGTGGGCACTTAGGTAGTGACCGGGGCAGGATGCGAGAGTTTTTAGATCGATCCGTTATATAAGATGAAGGGTCGCCTGTGGGCCATTCGCCGGTAGGCGGCCCGTACGAAAAGGGGCCGCACCGCCGGCGATGAGGTTCCAGGTGTCAGGCCATGTTCACCGTTGCCACCGGCTTGCGTGACGCCAGGCTGACCAGCACGAAGCTCGCCAGGCCGATGGCCAGGCTGTAGTAGATCGGCGAGTTGGCGTCCAGGCCGTCCTTGAACATGAAGAACAAGGCGGTGGCGAAGCCCAGCGTCATGCTGGCGATGGCGCCGGCGGTGGTCGCGCGCTTCCAGAAGATCGCACCCATCAGCGGGATCAGCATGCCGCCCACCAGCAGGTTGTAGGCCAGGGTCAGGGCGCTGATCACATCGTTCACCGCCAGGGCGATCCCCAGCACCACCAGGCCGGTCAACAGGGTGAACAGGCGGTTGATACCCAGGCTCGACTGCTTGCCGCCGCGCAGTTTCGGCAGCAGGTCTTCGGTCAGGGTGGTCGAGGCGGCCAGCAGGCCCGCGCTGGCGGTGGACATCATCGCGGCCAGGGCGGCGGCCATCAGCAGGCCACGGATGCCCTCGGGCAGCTGGCCCTTGATCATCTCGGCGAAGGCGTTGTTCGGGTTGGCCAGGTCCGGCATCAGCACGTGGGCGGCCATGCCGATCAGCGCGCAGGCCAGGCCGTACAGCACGCAGTAGACACCGGCGGTGGTGCCGGCGCGCTGGCAGACCTTCTCGTCACGGGCGGTGAATACCCGCTGCCAGATGTCCTGGCCGATCAGGATGCCGAAGAAGTAGATCAGGAAGTAGGTGATGATGGTGTCCCAGCCTATGGTCGTCCAGCTGAAGCTGGCCGCCGGCAGCTTGGCCACCAGGGCATCCCAGCCACCGGCCTTGTACAGGCACACCGGCAGCAGGATGAACATCAGGCCCACGGTCTTGATCACGAACTGGACGATGTCGGTCAGGGTCAGCGACCACATGCCGCCGATGGTCGAGTACACCACCACCACACCGCCGCCGAACAGCAGGGCCATCCAGAAGGGCACGTCGAGCAGTACCTGCAGCACGGTGCCCATGGCCAGGGTCGAGGTCACCGCGATCATCAGCGCGTAGGCGAGCATGATCGCCGCGCTGGCCTGGCGGGCCATCGGGTTGTAGCGGCGCTCCAGCACCTGGGTCACGGTGAAGATCTTCAGGCGCAGCAGCGGCTTGGCCAGGAACAGGTTGAGCGCGATGATCCCCAGGCCCAGGGCGGCGCACAGCCAGAAGCCGGAGATGCCGTGCACATAGCCCAGGCGCACGGTGCCGACGGTGGAGGCGCCGCCGAGCACGGTGGTGGCCATGGTGCCCATGTACAGGGTCGGGCCGAGGTTGCGCCCGGCCACCAGGTAGTCTTCGTGGGTCTTCGCGCGCCGCATGCCGTACCAGCCAAGCGCGAGCATGCCGGCGGCATAGATCAGTACAACGATGATGTCCAAGGCCATTGGGGGTCTCCCGATTATCTTTATTATGGCGAGATCGGCCGTCCGGACGGTGCAAGGCGCCCGGCGGTTCTGTCTTGTGTTGGCGGGCCTCTATGGCCCTCCCGAATGGCTCCTGCCGGGGTGTTTCACTGCTGGTGTCGTGACGTCTTCATCACTGCAAGCCAGTTCCCACAGGAAGCCGGCTTGCCAGCGATGGGGTATCTCAGCGGCGCACCACGCCCGGCAGCACGCAGAGCATTTCGAACAGCAGGTTGGCGCCCAGCAACGAGGTGTTGCCGGTGGTGTCATAGGGTGGGGAAACCTCGACCAGGTCGCAGCCGATCAGGTCCAGGCCGTGGCAGCCGCGGATGATCTCCATCGCCTGGATGGTGGTCAAGCCGCCGATCTCCGGGGTGCCGGTGCCGGGCGCCCAGGCCGGGTCGATGCCGTCGATGTCGAACGACAGGTACACCGGGCCGCCACCGACCTTCTCGCGCACTTCGGCCATCAGCGGCGCCAGCGACTTGTGCCAGCACTCCTCGGCCTGCACCACGCGAAAGCCCTGGCGGCGGCTCCAGTTGAAGTCGTCGGCGGTGTAGCCCTGGGCGCGCAGGCCGATCTGCACCACGCGGTCGCAATCGAGCAGCCCCTCTTCCACGGCGCGGCGGAAGGTGGTGCCGTGGGCGATTTTCTCGCCGAACATGTGGTCGTTGACGTCGGCGTGGGCATCGATGTGGACCAGGCCGATCTTGCCGTGCTTCTTGTGCAGGGCACGCAGGATCGGCAGGGTGATGGTGTGGTCGCCGCCCAGGGTCAGCGGGATGACATTGTGCTCGACGATCTCGTCGTAGGCCTCTTCGATGATGCGCACGGCGTCGAGCAGATTGAAGGTGTTGATCGCCACGTCACCGATGTCGGCCACCGACAGCGAGTCGAACGGGGCGGCACCAGTGGCCATGTTGTAGGGGCGGATCATCACCGACTCGGCGCGGATTTGCCGCGGGCCGAAGCGGGTGCCGGAACGCAGCGAGGTGCCGATGTCCAGCGGCACGCCGATGAACGCGGCGTCCAGGCCTTCGGCGCTTTGCAGGTGGGGCAGGCGAAGCATGGTGGCGATGCCGCCGAAACGCGGCATTTCGTTGCCGCCCAGTGGTTGGTGGAGAATCTTGTCCACGGTGGGCCTCATCAGTCGGTCGATTGTTCTGTTTGTTCGAACCTGTGCCGCCGCGCGCCTGGATCATCTGGTCATGCTGGCGGGCAGGGACATTTCGCCGCAGTCTGCGCAAGGTAGTGGCTGGGAAGAATCGCTACCGACAAATACTTACTTCAGGATTCTCTGAACTATCGGCCGGCAACCGGGTTAGACTCTGGCGATTTCCACCCTGCGGAGCCTGCGCCATGGCCTCATCGCTGCCCGACCTGAAACTGCTGCGCATCTTCGCCAGCGTGGTGCGCCACCAGGGGTTCGCCAACGCCCAGCGAGACCTCAACCTGTCGACCTCGGCGATCAGTACCTACATGAGCCAGCTTGAAGGCGCCCTCGGGATCGTGCTCTGTCACCGTGGCCGGGGCGGCTTCAGCCTGACCAGCAAGGGCGAGTTGTTCCATCAGGAGACCCTGCGCCTGCTGGGCGAGCTGGACGGCTTCGAGCAGTACGCCGCCGCGCTCAAGGGCGAACTGCGCGGCACCCTGAACCTGGGGGTGATTGATTCCACCGTTGGCGACAGCGCCCTGCCGCTGGCCGAGGCCATCGGCGCCTACAGCCAGGAACACCCGGCGGTGCACCTGCACCTGTCGGTGTCCAGTCCCTATGAATTGCAGCTCGGCGTGCAGGACAATCGTCTGGACCTGGCCATCGGCGCGTTTTCCTCGCGTATGAGCGGGCTGCTCTACCAGCCGTTGTACCGCGAGCAGCACTGGCTGTATTGCAGCAGCCGCCACCCGCTGTTCGCCGAACGACGCATCCCCGAACCGGTGGTCACCCAGCAGCGCATGGTCGGGCGTGGCTACTGGAGCCAGGCCGAGCTGGCCCGGCATGGCTTCAAGCACAGCGCCGCTACCGTGGAGAGCATGGAGGCACAACTGATTCTGATTCTCTCCGGCGCCTACATCGGCTACCTGCCCGAGCACTATGCCCAGGCCTGGGTCGACAAGGGCGACCTGCGGGTCTTGTCGCCGGCCACCTTCGGTTACCAGGCGCCGTTTTCCCTGATCATTCGTCGTGGCCGCAGCCGGGAACCGTTGATCCAGACGTTCCGCGACCTGCTCAAAAGCCAGCTCAACGTGGGCTGAAGCAGACGTTGTTCAATCCGCTCGGTCAGGTCGAGCGAATTTCCTACAAAACTTGACCGCTGGCGTGCTGGCCTTCTGCTAAATATCTACTTGCTTTGATGATTTTCCCACTCATCTGGATAAGCAAGGGATCGCCAACGATGCGCATGAATTTGCCCGTCACCGAGCACGAAAGAACCTTTCCCCAAGACCAGCGGCTGATCTCCACCACCGACCTGAACAGTCGCATTACCTATTGCAACGACGCATTCGTGGCCATCAGCGGCTTCACCTACGACGAACTGGTCGGCCAGCCGCACAACCTGGTGCGTCATCCCGACATGCCGCCAGCGGTCTTCGGGCATATGTGGGACACCATCAAGCAAGGCAAGCCCTGGATGGGCGTGGTCAAGAACCGCGCCAAGAACGGCGATTTCTACTGGGTCAGCGCCTACGTCACGGCGGTGTACGAGAACGGCCGCATCAGTGGCTACGAATCGGTGCGCTCAGTGCCGAGTCGAGAGCAGATCCGCCGGGCGGAGCAGCTGTATGCCCGTCTGCGCGCGGGGCGTTCGCCGGTACCCCTGGCGGCGCGCCTGGGACACGGGATCGGCCACGGCTGGCCATTGATCGGCGCGGGCCTGCTCTCGGCCGCCGCCTACCTGTGGTTGCCGCCCTACGCGGCGCTGGGGGTGCTGATGGCCAGCCTGCTGGCGGCCTGGTACGTGGTCGAGCACCGGCAGAACCAGTCGATCCGTCGCACCCTCGAAGAGCACCCCAAGGCCTTCACCAGCCCGCTGGTGGCCCTGACCTACAGTGACAACCCCGGCCTGCAGGGCCAGCTCGACCTGGCCATCATCAGCGAAGAGGCGCGCTTGCAGACCGCGCTGACCCGCCTGGTGGATGCCGGTGTCGGGGTCAAGTCACGGGCCGCGCAGTCCGCCGGGCTGTCCGATGCCCAGGCGCAGATGCTCGACCGCCAGCGCAGCGAGACCGATCAGTCGGCCACCGCCATCGCGCAGATGGCGGCGACCATCCAGCAGGTGACCCATAACGTGCAGACCACCGCCCACGCCGCCAGCGACGCCGACCAACTGGCCCAGCAGGGCAGCGACCTGGCGCAGCAGAGCCTGCGCGCCATGGGCAGCATGAACGAGGCGGTCAGCGACATCGGCCAGGCGGTCAACGCCCTGGCCGAGCAGACCCAATCCATTGGCAGCGTGGTGGACGTGATCACCTCGATTGCCGAGCAGACCAACCTGCTGGCGCTCAATGCTGCCATCGAGGCGGCGCGGGCCGGCGAGCAGGGCCGGGGCTTCGCCGTGGTGGCCGACGAGGTGCGGTCGCTGGCGCAGCGCACCCGCGCCTCGACCGAGGAGATCCACCACATCATCTCCACCCTGCGTTCCGGTGCCGACCGCGCGGTGGCCAGCGCCAGCCGCGGGCAGCAGATCTCCAGCGACAGTGTGCACAGCGTCGAGGCGGTGCAGGAGGCGTTGTCGGGCATCGCCCAGGCGATCAGCCGCATCACCGGCATGAGCCAGCAGATGGCCACGGCATCCGAGCAGCAGAGCCATGTGGCCGAGGACATCAACCAGCAGATCGTACGCATCGCTCATTTGTGCGACGAGAGCGCGGGGCAGGCCAAGCAGGGCGCCGAGATCAGCCAGGACCTGGAGCGCATGGCGGAGTACCTGCACAGCCTGGCGGAGCGGTTCAACCGCTGATGCCCGTTGCCTTCATCGCCGGCAAGCCGGCTCCCACAGGGACAGTGCAAGGCTTGAGGTTTGCGCGGTCGGTGTGGGAGCCGGCTTGCCGGCGAAAGGCCCGCAAAGCGGGCCCAAATTTCCAGCCTGTGGCAAAATCCCTCCGCCAACGGAGACCCCCATGCCAAGACCCCGCTGCGAGCGCTGCCAGCGCCCGCTCGCCCATTGCCTTTGCGCACTGATCCCGCACCTGGACAGCCGTACCCGCGTGGTCGTGCTGCAACACCCCAGTGAAACCGCCCACGCCCTGAACACGGCGCGCCTGGCGGCCCTTGGGCTGGTCAATGCCGAGCTGCGGATCGGCGAGGTGTTCGATGACCTGGAGACCTTGCTGGCGACACCGGGTTATCGCCCGGTCCTGTTGTTCCCAGGTGATGAGGCAGAGGTCTTGCAGGCATACGGGCAGGGTGATGATCTGCCGTTGCTGCTGATCGTACCTGACGGTACCTGGCGCAAGGCACGCAAGATGCTCTACCTGAACCCGCAGCTGGAAGCGTTGCCACGGGTGACGCTGGGCGCGGTCCTGCCTTCGCGCTACCGGTTGCGCAAGGCACCTGAGCCGGGCGCCGTATCCACCCTCGAGGCGATCGTGCAGGCGCTGAACGTACTGGAAGCGCCTGCAGGCTTCGATGCGTTGTTGCGGCCGTTCGAGGCGTTGATCGACGGGCAGATCGCAGCCATGGGCGCCGAAACCTTCGAGCGTAATCACGGCCAGGGGTGATCAACTGGTTGGCCGTGCCGGCCTTATTGCGGGGCAAGCCCGCGCCCACTGATATCCAGATCGCGGTCAGCGCTCGCGCAAGGCCTCGGTCCGGGCCTTCATCACCGGCTTCAACAGATAGTCCAGCACGCTCTTCTGCCCGGTGATGATGTCCACCGTGGCGACCATCCCCGGGATGATCAGCAGCGGCTTGTTGTCGCCACCCAGATGGTTCTTGTCGGTGCGCACCTGGATCAGGTAGAACGCATTGCCCTTGTCGTCGGTGACGGTGTCCGCGCCGATCAGTTCCAGCTTGGCCCTGAGCCCGCCATAGATGGTGTAGTCGTAGGCGCTGAACTTGACCATCGCGGTCTGTCCAGGATGCAGGAACGCCACGTCCTGCGGCCGTACCTTGGCCTCGATCAGCAGGTTGTCCTCGATCGGCACGATCTCCACCAGGTCGCTGCCGGGCTGCACCACGCCGCCGATGGTGTTGACCTTGAGCAGCTTGACGATGCCGCGCACCGGCGACACCACGGTGGTGCGGTTGACCCGGTCGTCGATGGCGATGCTGGTGGCGGTGATCTTCGACAGTTCGGTGCGCTTGTCGTTGAGTTCCTTGGCGGCGTCGGAGCGAAAGCTCGCGTCCGATTCCTGGATCTTGCTGCGGATCTCGGCGATCGCCGCCTCGGCGCGGGGTATGGCCAGGTTGGTCGCATTCAGCTGGCCGCGCGCCTCGACGCTGCGCTGCTTGAGGCGCAGGATCTCCACCGGGGAGATGGCGCCCTTGCTCACCAGCGGCGAGGACATGTCCAGCTCTTGCTGCAACAAGCCCACCGCCGAGCGGTACTGGTCGACCTTGGAACGGAACTCGGCCAGCTCCTGAGTCTTCTGCCGCAGCTGTTCATTGAGGGTCTGCTTCTCGCTGGTCAGGCGGCGCTGGCGTGATTCGTACAGCGCGGCCTCGTCCTCGGCCACCTGCGGGGCCTTGGCGCGGACTTCGCTCGACAGCACGAAGGGGCGGCCTTCGGACTCGGCCGACAGGCGTTCCACCTGCGCGCTGAGTGCGTAACGGTCGGCCTCGCTTTCACCTTTGTTCGACTTGAAGCGCGTGTCGTCCAGGCGCAGGAGGGTGGCGCCCTTGTCGACCATCTGCCCCTCTCGCACGAAGATCTCGGTGACGATGCCGCCTTCGAGGTTCTGCACCACCTGCACCTTGCTCGACGGGATGGCCTTGCCTTCGCCGACGGTGACTTCGTCGAGCACCGCGAAGTTGGCCCAGACCAGTGCCACCAGCAGCAGGATCGCCGCCAGCCACACGGTCAGCCGTGACAGGCTGGGGGATTCCTGCAGGGTGGCGCCGGCCAGCTCTGGCATATAGTCGCGTTCGGCGCGGCTGTCGCCGCCCTGGAGGTAGCTGCGCACGCTGTGGCTGATGGGCATGTTCTACCTCCGATGCAGGCCGGGGCCCGCTCCCACAGGGATTCAAGAGTGTTGGTTCACAGCGCCGCGCCGATACGGCCCTTGCGCAGCGCGTCGATGACCGCATCCTTCGGCCCGTCGGCAACGATCTTGCCGTTGTCCAGCACCAGCAGCCGGTCCACCAGGCTGAGCATCGAGGTGCGGTGGGTGACCAGCAGCAGGGTCTTGCCGGGCACCCAGTTCAGCAGGCGCTGGCGCAGCTGTTCCTCGCTGCTGTTGTCCATGTGGCTGGTGGGCTCGTCGAGTATCAGGATCGGCGGCTCCAGCAGCAGGGCCCGGGCCAGCAGCACGGCCTGGCGCTGGCCGCCGGAGAGCAGCTGGCCGCGCTCGCCCACCGGGCGGTCGAAGCCTTGCGGGTGTTGGCGGGCCAGCTCGCTGACGCCGGTCAGTTCGGCCACCTCGAGCATGCGCGCGTCGCTGACGTGCCGTGCGCCGAGGGTGAGGTTGTCGCGCAGGCTGCCGGCCAGCAGCGGCAGGTCGTGTGCCACGTAGCCGAGCTGGCTGCGCAGGTCGCTGATATCCAGTTGGCGCAGGTCGAGGTTGTCCAGCAGCACCTGGCCTTCGTCGGGGTGATGGAAGCCCATCAACAGCCGGGCGAGGGTGCTCTTGCCCGAGCCGCTGCGGCCGATGATACCGATGCGTTCGCCCGGCTTGAGGGTGGCGCTCACGTCGTTGAGGGCTGGCGCCGTTTGCCCGGCATAGCGGAAGGTGGCGTGGTTGATGGTGATGCCACCTTGCAGCGCGGTGTGTTCCAGCGCCTGGTGCTCGGCCTCCCGCTCCTGGGGCAGGCTCATCAGGGCATCGGTGCTGCGCATGGTCAGCTGGGCCTGCTGGTAGCGGGTGATCAGCCCGGCGATCTGGCCGAGCGGGGCGAGCACCCGGCTGCCGAGCATGTAGCTGGCCACCAGCGCGCCGACACTGAGGTTGCCGGCGATGATGCTGTACACCCCGGCGACGATCGTCGCCATGCCGCAGAACTGCTGGATGAACAGGGTGCCGTTGCTGGCCAGCGACGACAGGTTGCGGGCATGGGCGTCGAGACGGGCGATGGCGCCGTTGGTGTGTTCCCACTGGTACTGGCGTTCGCTTTCAGCGCCGCAGGCCTTGAGGGTTTCCAGGCCGCCGAGGGTCTCGATCAGCAGCGCCTGGCGCACTGCGCCGAGGCTCAGGCTTTTTTGCACGGTGTCGCGCAGGCGCACCTGGATGAACAGCGCCAGGCCTACCGCCAGCGGGAAGGCGATCAGCGGGATCACCACCAGCCAGCCCCCGAGCAGGCCGATCACCAGCAGCATCAGGGCCACGAACGGCAGGTCGATGATGCTGGTCAGGGTCACTGCGGTGAGGAATTCGCGTAGCCCCTGGAAGTCATGGATGCTCTGGGCGAAGCCACCGATGGTGGTCGGGCGCGCCTTCATGCTCATGCCGGTGATGCGTTCGAACAAGGTGGCGGAGAGAATCAGGTCGGTCTTCTTGCCGGCCTGGTCCAGCAGGTGCGCACGGACCATGCGCAGCACCAGTTCAAAGGCGGTACCGATGAACAGGCCGGCGACCAGCACCCAAAGGGTGGACAGCGCCTGGTTGGGGACCACGCGGTCGTAGGTCTGCATGACGAACAGCGGCACCATCAGGCCCAGCAGGTTGATCAGCAGGCTGGCCAGCAGGGCATCACTGTACAGCCAGCGGGAGTGGCGCAGGGTGTCGCGGAACCAGGCGTTGACCCGCGGGATGAGCGGCGCGCGCACGTCCTCCAGGGTATGCCGTGGGCGGGCGAACAGGGCCTGGCCGCTGTAGGCCTCGGCCAGGGCTTCGCGCTCGACCCACTGCTCACCGCCTTCGGCCTCGCATGGCAGCAGCAATGCCCGGCCGTTTTCACCCCACCGTTGAAGCACGGCGCTGCGGCCGTCATTGAGGATCAGCAGCACCGGCAGGTTGAGCGGGGAGATGGCGTCCAGGGCACGCTGCAGTACACGAGCCTGAAGCCCGGCGCGCGCGGCGGCGCGGGGCAGCAGGCCCAGCCCCAGGCGCTGCTCTGCCAGTGGCAGGCCGCTGCACAGGCTGGCACGGCTGGCCATGCAGCCATGCAGCTTGCACAGGATCAGCAGGCCATCGAGCAACGGATCATCAACATCCAGGCGCGGTTGCGCGCTTTGCATACTGGTCACGATGGCCTACTCCTGCCGCGGTGGACGGGAAATGGGCGCTGGCGAAAAATCCCTTGTCTCGTCAGAACCTAACGCATGTCAGGCAATTTCGCCTCGTTGCGCACTTCGGTCTTGGCGATGGCTTCCGGCGGCAGCGAGATACGCTGCTTGCTCAGCAGCTCGCCCATGGTCGCCAGTACCCGGTACATGGAGAACTCTTCGGTATAGCGCACCTCGGTGTAGCGACGGTTGGCGTTGTACAACTCGTTCTCGCTGTCGAGCACGTCGAGCAGGGTGCGCTGGCCCAGGCCGAACTGGTCCTGGTAGGCGGCGCGCACGCGCTGGGTGGTCTCGGCGTACTCGCGGGCGCTCGGGGTCTGCTTGCGGGCATTGTTCATCGCGTTCCAGGCCAGGCTGAGGTTTTCGTTCAGCTCGCGCAGGGCATTGTTGCGGATGTCCATCGCCTGGTTGATCTTGTGCGCGTCCGACTGCAGGCGGGCCTTGTCGCTGCCACCGCGGAACAGGTTGTAGCTGAGCTCGACGCCGGCCTGCCAGTCATTGTTGTCATGCCCTTTCTGGCCGCCGAGGTTGTTGTTGGCACCGGTGGCCAGCACCGCGTCCAGGCGTGGGTAGAAGGGCGACTTGGCCACTTCGTACTGCTGCTCGGCGGAGCGCACATCAGCCTGCGCCGACTTGAGGTAGGGGTTGTTCTCCAGCATGCCCTGGCGGGCATTGAGCAGGTCGCCCGGCACTTCGCCCTTGATCGTGACGGGTGTTTCCAGTTCATCGGGCAGGCGCCCGACTACGCTGTAGAAGTTGGCCTCGGCGTCGGCCAGGTCGACCTCGGCGGTGTCCAGGTTGTTTTCGGCCAGGGCGCGACGGGCGCGGGACTGGTCGAGGTCGGCGGTGCTGCCCACGCCGCGTTCGCTGCGCAGGCCGATCTGGTCGTTGACCCGCAGGTGGGCCTGCAGGTTGTTCTTGGCCAGGGTTACCAGTTCACGGCGCTTGAGTACCTCGAGGTAGACCTCGATGGCACGCAGGGCGATGCTCTCGGCGGTGGCCTGGGTGTAGTAGGCACGCGAGGTGGCCACCGCTTCGGTGCGGGCGACCTCGTTGGAGGTATTGAAGCCGTCGAACAGCATCTGCCGCAGACGCAGCTCGGATTGGGTGTAGTTGAGCGTTTCCTTGTTGTGGTTACGCGTGCCGTCCGGGTTGAAGCCGCGGGTGTTGGTGTTGTCCGAACGTTGCCGGCCGTAGCCTGCGACCAGATCGACGGTTGGGTAGTACCCCCCGCGGGCGAACTTCACATCCTCGTCGGCCGACAGCCTGCTGTTGCGGCTGGCGCTGATCTCGGGATGCTGGTCCACGGCGTTCTGGACAGCCTCGGTAATCGACATCGCCTGACTGTTGGCACACGCCATGGCCAACAAAATCGCACTGGTGATGGGGGTTAAAGCGCGCATGGGGTACATCTCCCTGGTCTTGAATAATGTCCTGCTATTCGCCAAAAAAATGACGAAAAATTAGAATCAAACCGTTTCAGGTTTGTAACAACAGAGCTAAGAACATTTGTCGGGCGAGCTAAGAAGATTTTTTCATAAGATATATGCGAAAAAAAACTTATGCGGTCTAAGGAATCCGGGACATTGTTTCATTCAGGTGGTTACGGGAATTGGCTGGGACAGGCGATTTTCGGGCCTTGGTGAAAGTTCCAGATTTTTTGCAGCTAAGGAGACAGGGGAGGAAGGCGAAAGCGGAATTTGGCGACAAAAAAATGGCACTGAATAATGGCCATTCGCCCTGTTCACTATCGCGGCAGTCGTCACAGGGAGCGTGGTTTCTCACGAACGTGACAGCAGTGGTTCCAACAACCATGGCACTTGGACCGTTGCGCACATTACCCGGCACGCCTTGATCTGCGAAAAGCCCATCGGCAGGGGAGGCGTACGCTCATGGCTAAATTAGTCGGTGTGGTCGGCAAGGTAGTCGGCCAGGTATTCGCGGTGGGCGATGACGGTCATCGCCGTCTTTTGGTGGAAGGGGATCGCCTGTTCGCCGGCGAGCAACTGGAGACCGGGAGCGAGGGCGCGGTGGCGGTGCGCTTGCAAAACGGTGCCGAACTGACCCTGGGCCGTGGCAGCAGCCTGGAGATGACCCCCGACCTGCTGGCCGATCGCGCTCCTCATGTACAGGCGCCGGACGCGCAGCCCAGCAACGCCCAGCTCAGTGACGTCGAGCAACTGCAAAAAGCCATTGCCGCAGGCGCCGACCCCACGCAGGAAGCCGAAGCGACCGCGGCGGGTGGCAACCCTGGTGGCGTGTCGGGTGCGCTCGGTGGCGGCCACAGTTTCGTGATACTGACCGAGGTGGCCGGTCGGGTGGATCCCACCATTGGTTTCCCTACGGCGGGCTTCAACGGCTTCCCTTTGCTGGCCAATCTCGAGCTTGGTGGGCTCGATGGCAATGACGCGGCGCCCCTGCCGGCCGGCGCGCCACCCGCCGACAATCCGGTCAGCCTCACCGGCCTGGATGTCAGCCCGGCCGAGTTGATCCTGGACGAGGCGAACCTGCCCCAGGGCTCGGCCAGCAATCCTGCGGTCTTGACCCAGTCGGGCAGCTTCACGGTGATTGCCGCCGATGGCGTGTTCAACCTCAGTGTCGGTGGCATCAATGTGGTCACCGCAGGCGTGGTGACCGGCGTCGGCCAGTCCATCGTCACCGGGCTCGGCAATGTGCTGACCATCACGGGCTACAACCCGGCCACGGGGGTGGTGAGCTACAGCTACACCCTGACCGGCGCGGAACATCATCCGGACGGTGCCGGGACCAATACGTTGGGCGAGCAGTTCCCGGTGCTGGTCAGCGATACCGATGGCGATGTGGCCAGCGGCACGCTGGACGTGATCGTCCGTGACGACGTGCCACGCGCCGTGAACGACAGCAATGCCAGCACCGCTACCGAGCAGCATCTGGAACTCAGCGGCAATGTGCTGACCAACGATATCCAGGGCGCGGACCGCATTCCCAGCGGCCCGGTGGTGGCCGGTACCTTCGTCGGAACCTACGGCACCTTGGTGCTGGCCGCGGATGGTTCCTACACCTACACCCTCAATACCAACGATCCGGATTTCAAGAACCTGCACGGTGGCGGCAGTGGGGTGGAGAACTTTACCTACACCCTGAAAGACGCCGACGGCGACACCAGCACCGCGACCCTGACCCTCAACGTCAGCAACCTCAATGACCCGGTGACCCTCGGCGGGCTGGACGTCAATGGCGGCGAGCTGACCGTCTACGAGAAGAACCTGGCCGACGGCAGTGCGCCCAATCCCGGTGCGCTGACGCAGAGCGGCACCTTCACGGTGGCGGCGCCCGATGGCCTGCAGACCTTGAGCGTCGGCGGCATCACCGTGGTCAGTGGCGGCGTGGCGGCAAGTTTCCCGCAGTCGATCACCACTGCGCTGGGCAACACCCTGACCATCACCGGTTTCAACCCGGCCACGGGTGTGATCAGCTACAGCTACACCTTGCTGGACAACGAGAACCACGCCAGCGGCGACGGCGCCAACAGCCTGCCCGAGCACTTCACCGTCACCGCCACGGACACCGATGGCAGCACGGCCACTGGCTCGCTGGACGTGAACATCATCGACGACCTGCCCAAGGCCAATCCCGATGCGGCCAACGTCGTCGAAGGCGGCACGGTCAGCGGCAATGTGCTCGACAACGATACGTCCGGCGCGGACGTGCGGGCCGATGGTCGTTATGTGGTGGGTGTGCGAGCCGGCTCCGATACCTCGACATCGGCCAGTGGCCAATTGGGCGATCCGGTCCAGGGCCAGTACGGTTACCTGACCCTCGATGCCCAAGGCAACGCCACCTATCACGCCAACCCCAACGCCGTCGCTCCGGCGGGCGCCACGGATGTCTTCGTCTATACCGTGCGTGACAGTGACGGCGACGAAAGCACCACCACCATTACCATCGACGTGCGCGATTGCTCGCTGATCGCCGGGCCTGACAGCGAGGTCACGGTCTACGAGAAAGCGCTTGACCTGAACAAGGATGGCAACGACCTGGCCGGTGGCAATGTTACCGGCAGTGAACCGGGCTCCACCGGCGAGACGGCCAGCGGTTCGTTGGCCAGTTCCGTCAGCGGTGGCGTGGGCGGGCTGACCTTCACCCTGGTCGGCAACGCCACCGGCCAGTATGGCCAGATCCAACTGAATTCGGACGGCACCTACACCTACACCTTGACCTCCGCGCCGAACTCGCCGAATCACGTGAACGACGGCCCGAATGTGTTGACGGAATCCTTCACCTACCAGGTCAAGGATTCGCTCGGCAACACCACCACCAGCACCATCGTGATCAACATCGTCGACGACGTGCCCAAGGCTCACAGCGACTTCGCCAATGTCTACGAAGGCGGCACTGTCAGCGGCAATGTGCTGGTCAACGATGTGACCGGCGCCGATGTGCGGGCCGACGGGCAGTATGTGGTCGGCGTGCGTGCAGGCAGCGACACCTCGACATCGGCCACCGGCCAGCTGGGCAGCAACGTGGCGGGGCAATATGGCTACCTGACGCTCGACGCCCAGGGCAATGCCACCTATCACGCCAATCCCAATTCGGTGGCACCGGCCGGTGCCATGGACGTGTTCGTCTACACCATCCGCGATGCCGATGGCGACGAAAGCACCACCACGATCACCATCAACGTGCACGACAACTCCCTGGTCGCCTGCCCGGATGACACGGCCAAGGTCTACGAGAAAGCCCTGGACCTGACCAAGGACGGCAACGACCTGGCAGCGGGCAATGTCACCGGCAGCGATCCGCAGTCCAGTGCGGAAACCACCAGTGGTTCGCTGGCAGGCTCGGTCAGCGGCGGTATCGGTGGGTTGACCTTCACCCTGGTCGGCAATGCCACCGGCCAGTATGGCCAGATCCAGTTGAACAGTGATGGCAGCTACACCTACACCCTGACCTCGGCGGCGAACTCGCCCAATCACGTCAACGATGGCCCGAACGTGGTCACCGAGAGCTTCACCTACCAGGTCAAGGATTCGCTCGGCAACACCACCACCAGCACCATTGTGGTCAGCATCGTCGACGACGTGCCCAAGGCCCATAGCGATTTCGTCAATGTCTACGAAGGCGGCACGGTCAGCGGCAATGTGCTGGTCAACGACGTGGTTGGTGCCGATGTGCGTGTCGATGGGCAGTATGTGGTCGGCGTGCGTGCCGGCAGCGACACCTCGACCTCGGCCATTGGTCAGCTGGGCAGCAACGTGGCGGGGCAATATGGCTACCTGACGCTCGACGCCCAGGGCAATGCCACCTACCACGCCAACCCCAATGCGGTGGCGCCAGCCGGTGCCACGGACGTGTTCGTCTACACCATCCGCGATGCCGATGGCGATGAAAGCACCACCACCCTCACCATCGATGTGCACGACATTTCGCTGGTGGCCTGCCCGGACGAGACGGCCAAGGTCTACGAGAAAGCCCTGGACCTGACCAAGGATGGCAACGACCTGGCTGCGGGCAACGTCACCGGCAGCGACCCGCACGCCACCACGGAAACCACCAGCGGTTCACTGGCAGGCTCGGTCAGCGGCGGTATCGGCGCCTTGACCTTCACCCTGGTCGGCAATGCCACCGGCCAGTATGGCCAGATCCAGCTGAACGCGGATGGTTCCTACACCTACACCCTGACCTCGGCGCCGAACTCGCCCAACCACGTCAACGATGGCCCGAACGTGGTCACCGAGAGCTTCACCTATCAGGTCAAGGATTCGCTCGGCAACACCACCACCAGTACCATCGTGGTCAGCATCGTCGATGACGTGCCCAAGGCCCATTGCGACGTGGCCTCGGTCAAGGAGGGCGCCAGCGTCAGCGGCAACGTGCTGGACAACGATGTGGTCGGCGCCGATGTGCGTGCCGACGGGCAGTACGTGGTCGGTGTGCGCGCCGGCTCCGACACCTCGACCTCGGCCATCGGCCATGTCGGCGACACCATCGTCGGCCAGTATGGCTACCTGACCTTGGACAGCCAGGGCAACGCCACCTACCACGCCAACCCCGACAGCGTGCCGGCCGCCGGCGCGACCGACAGCTTCGTCTACACCATCCGTGACGCCGACGGCGACGAGAGCACCACGACCATTCGCATCAATGTGCAGGACAGCAAACTGGTGGCGTGCGAGGACAACGACGTCACCGTGTACGAAAAAGCGCTGGACCTGCACAAGGACGGCAATGACCTGGCCGCCGGCACCGTCACCGGCAGCGAGCCGGGTTCCACTGGCGAGACAGCCTCTGGCAGCCTGGTGGGGTCGGTCCAGGGCGGCGTCGGCGCACTGACCTACAGCCTGGTCGGCAATGCCGTGGGCCAGTACGGGCAGATCCAGCTCAATGCCGACGGTTCCTACACCTATACCCTGACCTCGGCGCCGAAGACCCCGGGTGGTGCCAACGACGGCGCCAACACCGTCAACGAGTACTTCACCTACAAGGCTACCGACGCCTTGGGCAACAGCGTCACCAGCACCATTGCCATCAACATCGTCGACGATGTGCCGACGGTCCAGTGCGCGGTGCGCAGCATCACGCCCGGCCAGGTGGACTCCAACATCCTGCTGGTGGTGGATGTGTCCAGCAGCATGGCGGCAAGCTCCGGCGTGCCGGGGCTGACCCGTCTGGAACTGGCCAAGCAGGCGATCAATGCCTTGCTCGACAAGTACGACGAGATGGGCGACATCAAGGTGCAGATCGTCACCTTCGGCACCGGTGCGCAGGTGCAGACCCCGGTGTGGGTCACGATCAGCGAGGCCAAGAACCTGATCGCCGGGCTCAGCCCAGGCGGCTCGACCTACTACGATTCGGCAGCGACCAAGGCCCAGGAAGCCTTCGCCACCACGGGCAAGCTGGTGGGCGCGCAGAACATCAGCTACTTCTTCTCCGACGGTGAGCCCACCAATGGTCATGCCATGACCGCGCCACGGGAAGCCGCCTGGGAATCCTTCCTCGACAGCAACGGCATCAAGTCCTACGCCATCGGCATGGGCAGCGGCGTCAACGAGGGCAACCTCGACCCACTGGCCTACGACGGCAGCAGCCATACCGACACCAACTCGGTGGTGGTCACCGACCTCAGCCAGCTAGGCGCGGTGCTCTCCGGCACGGTGCAGGGCGCACCGATTACCGGCAGCCTCATGAGTGGCGGTGATTTCGGGGCTGATGGCGGCTTCATCAAGGCGCTCCTGGTCGATGGCACCACCTACACCTACGATCCGAAGGCCAATGCTGGGCAGGGCGGTTACGCGGCCAGCGGCGGCGTGGACAAAGCCACCTTCGACACCGTGAGCAACAGCCTGAACATCAAGACCGGCCTGGGCGGCACCCTGGTGGTGAACATGGACAGCGGCGAGTTCACCTACACGCCACCGAAGGACAACGGCAGCGGCCAGGTGGAGAAGTTCGGCTTCACCGCCAGCGACAACGACGGCGATACTCGCAGTGCCAGCCTGACGATCAACATCAACAGCAATGGCGCGCCGGTCGCTGGTGCCGACCACATCATCACCAATATCAAGGGCGCCACCCTGATGGTGCCGGCAGAGGCGCTGCTGGCCAATGACCGCGATCCGGACCACGACACCCTGAGTGCCGCGCCGACCACCTTCAATACCAACTTCGCCGACAAGGGTGCGGGCTTCACGGTGGGCACCCAGGCACAGACCATCAAGTTCGATGCCACCGCCAGCAAGGCCGAGAACCAGCTGCGCGATCTGGCCCGCAGCGAGTTCACCAGCCTCAACGGCAGCATGACCGCTGCCCTGGTGGTGGCTGGTTACCTGGGCTCGATCAGCACCGCCAATGCCAACGACGAGGACACCCTGACGGTGACCCTGCGCAAGGGCGAAACCCTGACCCTCGACCATGACCGGCCCGCGGGCAACCTGCTGATGGAGTGGAAGGATGCCGGCGGCAGCTACCAGTCCATCGTCGACGGCGGCAGCTTCACGGCCACCCATGACGGGGTGTACAGCATCCATGTGATCAATACCGAGAACGCCGCTGGCAACAGCAAGGCTGCCGAGAACTACAAGCTGAGCCTGGTGGTGGACTACAGCAATGCCAGCAACGAGGACTATCACGGCAGCTACACCGTCAGCGACAACCATGGCGGCAACGGCAGCGGAGCGGTGGATATCACTTACCAGGCCGGCAACACCCTTACCGGCACCGGCGGTGACGATGTACTGCTGGCCGGGGCCGGCGATACCACCCTCAACGGTGGCGCCGGCAATGATGTGCTGGTGGCGGGGGCGGGCAACAACAGCCTGCACGGTGGTGATGGCGACGACCTGCTGATCGTTGGTCCTGGCAACGACCTGCTCGACGGCGGAGCCGGCAATGACACTGCCAGCTACGCCAAGGCCACCGCCGGCGTGACCGTGGACCTTGGCCATGTCGGGCAGCAGAACACCGTCGGTGCCGGGCTGGACACCCTCAGCGGTATCGAGAATCTGATCGGCTCGGACTACAACGACACCCTGACCGGCAATGACGGTGACAACCTGCTCAACGGCGGCGTGGGCAACGATGTGCTCAAGGGCGGTGCCGGCAACGACATCCTGATTGGCGGGCCGGGCAACGACACGCTCACCGGCGGCAGTGGCAATGACAGCTTTGTCTGGCAGAAGGGCGAGACCGGGCACGACACCGTGACCGACTTCACCCCGGGCAGCGATCGTCTGGATCTGTCGCAACTGCTACAGGGCGAGAACGCCACCAGTGCGTCGCTGGACGACTACCTGCACTTCAAGATCAGTGGCACCGGCACCAATGTGGTGTCGACCATCGAGGTCAGCAGCGTCGCCGGCGCGGCGCCGACCCAGACCATCGACCTGGCTGGGGTGGACCTGGCGCAGCATTATGGCGTTTCGGCCGGGGCAGGGGGGCTGATCGCGGCCGGGCATGACACCGCGACCATCATCAACGGCATGCTCAATGACCACTCGTTGAAGGTGGATACGGTGTAAGCCAGCAGCGCATCGCGGGGCAAGTCCGCCCCGCGATGGCGTCACTGTGGCCGGTGCAAGGTCTTCTGCTTGAGGATCCAGGCACTGACCAGTACCGCGCTGGTCAGCATGAACGCCCGCGCCCAGAACAACGGCACCAGGTAGCAGGACAGCCCGATGCTCGCCCACATCAGGCCGATCGCATACACCTTGCCCTTGAGCGGGATCCCCTCACCGCTGAGGTAGTCGCGTATCCACGGTCCGAGTTTCGGGTGGTTCACCAGCCAGTGGTGAAAACGCGGCGAGCTGCGGGCGAAGCAGGCCGCCGCCAGCAGCAGGAACGGGGTGGTGGGCAATACCGGCAGGAAGATCCCCGCCACCCCCAGCGCGACGCTGAGCCAGCCGACGGCCAGCAGCAGGTAGCGCACCACCTCGGTCAGTGGTGGCGTGGCTTGAGCAGGGCGGGCTTCTCTTCGGGGGCGTGCAGCAGCAGGAACAACGCGCTCAGTGCCTCGGGGATCTGCACGATCATGTCGTCCTGCAGGTTGGCGTTGCCGGCAATGTCGGCAAACTCGGGTTGTTCGTCGAACAGGCCCGAGCCGACCATGATCGGCAGCAGCATTTCGCTGACTTCTTCCTCGGCGTTCTCGAACCAGGCCTCTTCACGCAGGAACACGCCCTCCATGAAGCCGATGCACCAGCCGCGCAGGTCGGAGTCGTCCGGCTCTTCGGTCAGGTCAAGCTCACAAGGCAGGTCGAATTCCTCGTCGCTGGCCAACTGGCGGGCGATGTGCCCCTTGAGCGCGACCAGGGTGGCCTCGATCTCGGTGCGTTGGGCATCGCTGGCGTAATGGGGTTCTTCGGCGAACAGCGCATCGATCCATTCGCGTTCTGGAACTTCTTCAGAGCAGATCGACAGCGCGGTCAGGTAGCCGTGGGCGGCGACGTAGTCCAGCGCTTCTTCGTGCAGCTCATCGGCGTCGAGGAAGGCTTGCAGGCGGGTCAGTTGCTCGGCGAAGGACATTACAGGGCTACCTTGGGGAATAAACGATGCTGAATTCTAGCACCTTGCGGCGCTCGCGGGGCAAAGGGAACGTCCGTCACCGGGGCATGCCGGGGGGCGCGGCAGTCGGGTATACTCCGCGGTTTTTCGTGCCAGGTGGCGTTTTGCGGCCATCCGGCAAAAACCGCTTACGCATTCGGTGTGTGCGCGGCGGATTTATCGTCCAGCCTGAGTCCAGGATGGTACGGCGATTTTGGAGTGGCAAATGCTCGAACAGGCTCAGCGCGTCCTCAAGGATGTCTTCGGTTACGACAGTTTCCGCGGGCGCCAGGCAGCGATCATCGAATGTGTGGCGGGCGGCGGCGACGCACTGGTACTGATGCCCACCGGTGGCGGCAAGTCCCTGTGTTTCCAGGTGCCCGGCTTGCTGCGCCCCGGCTTGACGGTGGTGGTGTCGCCGCTGATCGCGCTGATGGACGACCAGGTCGCCACCCTCGACGAGCTGGGCGTGGCCGCCGCTGCGCTGAACTCCACGCTCAGCGCCGAGCAGCAGCGCGACCTGGCCGGGCGCCTGCGCCGCGGTGAGGTGAAAATGCTGTACCTGGCCCCCGAGCGCCTGGTGCAGCCGCGCATGCTGGACTTCCTGCGTGGCCTGGACATTTCCCTGTTCGCCATCGACGAGGCCCACTGCGTCTCGCAATGGGGCCACGACTTCCGTCCGGAATACCTGCAACTGGGCCAGCTTGCCGAGCTGTTCCCCCATGTGCCGCGCATCGCCCTGACCGCCACCGCCGACATGCGTACCCGCGAGGAGATCGTCCAGCGCCTGCACCTGCAGGGCGCCGAGCGTTTCCTGTCGAGTTTCGACCGACCGAACATTTTCTACCGCATCGTGCCCAAGGAGGCGCCGCGCAAGCAGTTGATGGCGTTCCTCGGCGAGCGGCGCGGCAACGCCGGCATCGTCTATTGCCTGTCGCGCAAGAAAGTCGACGAGACCGCGGCCTTCCTCTGCGAGCAGGGCTTCCCGGCGTTGCCGTACCACGCCGGCCTGGCTGCGGAGACCCGCGCCGCCAACCAGCATCGCTTTCTCAACGAGGAAGGGCTGATCATGGTCGCGACCATCGCCTTCGGCATGGGTATCGACAAGCCCAACGTGCGTTTCGTCGCTCACCTCGACCTGCCCAAGTCGCTCGAGGCCTATTACCAGGAGACCGGCCGTGCCGGCCGTGACGGCCTGCCGTCGGACGCCTGGATGGCCTACGGCCTGCAGGACATGGTGATGCTCAAGCAGATGCTGCAGAACTCCGAGGGCGACGAGCGGCATAAACGCATCGAACAGCACAAGCTCGACGCCATGCTGGCCCTGTGTGAGGAAACCCGTTGCCGTCGCCAGTCATTGCTGGCCTATTTCGACGAGGTGCTGGAGCAGCCCTGCGGGCACTGCGACAACTGTGTCGACAATGTGCAGACCTGGGACGCCACCGAGCCCGCGCGCCAGGCCTTGTCGGCAGTGTTCCGCACCGGCCAGCGCTATGGTGTCGGCCATCTGGTCGATGTGCTGTTGGGCAAGGACACCGAGAAGGTGCGCAATTTCGGCCACGAGAAACTGTCGGTGTTCGGCGTCGGCAAGACGCTGGCCGAGGCCGAATGGCGCTCGCTGTTCCGCCAGTTGGTGGCGCGTGGCCTGGTGGACATCGACCTGGAAGGCTATGGCGGCCTGCGCCTGTCCGACAGCTGCCGACCACTGTTGCGCGGTGAGGTGAACCTGCAACTGCGCCGCGACCTCAAGCCGCAGACCGCGGCCAAGGCGTCCGGCGGCAGTGGCGGCAGCCCGGCCAGCCAGCTGGTGCGCGCCGAGGAACGCGAATTGTGGGAGGCGTTGCGCACCTTGCGGCGCAAGCTGGCCGAAGAGCACAGCGTGCCGCCTTATGTCATCTTCCCCGACTCCACCTTGCTGGAGATGCTGCGCAGCATGCCTACCAGCCTCGGCGACATGGCCCAGGTCAGTGGTGTCGGTGCGCGCAAGCTGGAGCGCTACGGCCAGGCCTTCCTTGAGGTGCTTAATGGCGCCGGTGGCACCGATGAAGCGCCGAAGGTGGTGCTCGACCTACGCCACGAACTGGTCAGCCTGGCCCGCGCTGGCATGACACCGGCACAGATCGCCGGGCAACTCAACTGCACTGAGAAGAACGTCTACAGCTTGCTGGCCGAGGCCATCGGCCGCCAGGAGCTGAGCCTGGAGCAGGCACTGGACCTGCCCGAAGAGCTGATGATGGAAGTGCAGGACGCCTTCCTCGACGGCGAGGGCGAGCTGCCTGCGGTGTCCGCTGTGGCACCGCTGTTCGGCCAGCGGGTGCCGGAAGGTGTGCTGCACTGCGTGCGGGCGGCGCTTGCCGTGGAGTTCGGTGTGTGATTGCCGGCATTTGTGCCATTTGCTGACCTTTGTCATACCCTTACATGATTATCAGTCATTTCCGTGGCGTCGAACCTTGCCTGATCGGTCGGGCCATGGTTAGCTGGCTAATAATTAGTTCTATTCATTGAGTTACTTATGCCCCTGACCGACAACCAACACCGCTTCGGCATGCAGCTGGCCCAGATGTCCCGAGGCTGGCGCGCCGAGCTGGATCGCCGCCTGGCCGGGCTCAACCTGTCGCAAGCCCGTTGGCTGGTGCTGCTGCACTTGGCCAGGTTCGAGGAGGCGCCGACCCAGCGCGAGCTGGCCCAGAGCGTCGGCGTCGAGGGCCCGACCCTGGCGCGCCTGCTCGACAGCCTGGAAAGCCAGGGATTGGTGCGCCGCCAGGCGGTGATGGAAGACCGTCGGGCCAAGAAGATCCTGCTGTGCCCGCCGGCCAAGCCGCTGATCGACCAGATCGAGACCATCGCCAATACGTTGCGGCTCGAGTTGTTCACCGGGGTCGATGAGGCCGACCTGGAAGTGTGCATGCGCGTGCATGCGAAGATTCTCGATAATCTCGAGAAGTCCTGACAGCAGCTGCAAGCTTCAAGCTTCAAGAAAAAGCGGATCTGTGTACCTACGCGATCCGCTTTTTCTTGGGGCTTGAAGCTTGCCGCTTGCCGCTTAGAAGGTATGCCCCAGGTTCAGGTACACCGCCTTCTCATGCGCATCGTTGGCGCCATAGCTCAGGTTCAACGGCCCCAGCGGCGTTTCCAGCCCCAGGAAGATACTCGCTGCATTGATGTAGCCGCTGTCGAATTCGTTGTCGTTGTTCCACGCCCGCCCGCGCTCCAGCGACCCGCCCAGGTACAGCGGGAAGTCCAGGGGCAGGTAGGCCCGTGGCGTCAGGCGGCGGTAGTAGACCATGCGCAGCAGGCTCATGTTCTGCCCGGAGATCGAGTCCTGGCGAAAGCCCGATAGCTGGCGTGCCCCGCCGAACACGAAGCTTGAGGTGACCACCTCGGCATCGTCCAGGGTGCGCCCGTAGCGCCCGCCCAGCACCAGGGTGTTCGGCCCGCTGCTGATGGCCTTGTCCAGGTTGAACAGCCACTGCCGGTAGTTCTGGTCCGAATCCAGCGACTTGTCGTACTTGCGCACGGTCAGGCCGATGTCTTCGCCGCTGTGCGGGAAGTAGACGTTGTCGAAGGTGTCGAAGGAGTACTTGAGCTCGTAGAAACCCTCGTTGAAGCTGACCTTGGGCAAGTCCTGGTCGCCAATGCGCACCTCGGCGTTGCCCCAGGCCTTGCCCGCGCCCAGGCGCACCTCGCCGTAGGTACCGATCTGCCGCCCGACATTGAGCCCGAAGCCGTAGCGTTCTAGGCGATATTCGGCCACCGGGTCGTTGTCCAGGATGGCCTCCACATTCTGCGAGCCCAGGGCCAGATAGGGGGCGATGAAGTAACGCGAGCCCACGTCCAGCGGCTGGTAGAACTCGCTGTACAGCTCCTGGTCGTCGCCGATCTGGGCCCGGGTCAGCCATTCGCCGCCGAGCCGGTTGATGCCGTTGACCCGGTAGCTGGCACCAAGGTTGAAGGCGCTGTCGCCGCGCAGGTCGTCCGACAGGTTTAGGCCCAGGCGCAGGTAATCGGTACCGCCACGCCGGCCGCGGGCGCTGATCACCAGGGTATGTTCATCGCCCTTGTGCGCGACGCGGTATTGCACCTGGTCGAAGTAGTCCAGCCCGTAGAGGGTGCCCATGTCGGTCTGCAGGCGGCCGAGGTCCAGCGGCTCGCCTATCGGTTGGCGGATGTAGTAGCGGACCACGTCGTCGCTGACCTTGGAGTCGTTCTCCACCTTGATGGCCGTGATGATCGGCGTGCGTTGTTTCGGCGAGCGCGCCACCGCCAGGTTGCTGTCGCCCTCGGGCTGGCGCAGCGCCGCCAGGCGCGGATCGAGGGCGCGGGTGGCGCGGTAGCCGGCATCGATCATGTCCTGGGCGCGGCCGAAGTCGGTGACGCCGAACGCGGACAGCGGCGGCTGGACGAGAATGTCTTCGTGGCGCAGGCTGGCCAGTTGCTCCTCGGAGTTGCGCCGGGTCATCAGGGTGATCGACTGGTTGAGCACATCCACCACCGTGGCCAATTGCTTGCGGTTGCGCAGCGGGGTGCCGATGTCGACAACGATAGCCATGTCCACGCCCATCTCGCGCACCACGTCCAGCGGGATGTTGTCGGTCATGCCGCCGTCCACCAGCAGCCGGCCGTCCAGTTCCACCGGGGCGAACACTGCCGGGATCGACATGCTGGCGCGGATCACCTGCGGCAGGTGGCCGCGACGGAAGATCACTTTCTCGCCACTGGTGATGTCGGTGGCAACGGCGCGAAATGGGATCGGCAACTTGTCGAAGTCGCGCACGTCGGCGGCATGGGCCAGCTTGCTTTCCAGCAGCAGGGCGAGGTTCTGGCCCTGGATCACGCCCAGCGGCAGGCCCAGGCTACCGTCGTCGCGAAAGCTCAGCTTCTGCTTGACCAGGAAGTCGCGGTCGTCCTGCTTGCGCCGGAACGGCACGTCCTTGCGCGGCGGGGCGTCGGACAGGGCCTGTTGCCAGTCCAGGGTGGTGGCCAGTTTCTCCAGCTCGGCGATGCTGTAGCCCGAGGCGTACAGGCCGCCGACCACCGCGCCCATGCTGGTGCCGGCGATGGCGTCGATGCGCACGCCCTGTTCCTCCAGGGCCTTGAGTACGCCGATATGGGCCAGGCCGCGGGCGGCACCGCCCGACAGCACCAGGCCGATTTTCGGCCGCGCCGTTTCCGCGGCATGCAAGGTGATGGAAGTGAGCATCAGCAGGAGGCAGAACAGCAGGCGGCGCATCGTGAGTCTCAAACCAGAGGGTAAAGACCGCTAGTATAAGCGGCCCTTCCTACGGAGTTCCCCGACATGGCCGACAGCAAGCCACAAATTGTCATCACTTATTGCACCCAGTGCCAATGGCTGCTGCGCGCCGCCTGGCTGGCGCAGGAGTTGCTCAGCACCTTCGCTGACGACCTCGGCCAGGTCGCCCTGAAACCTGGTACCGGCGGGGTATTCCGCATCACCTGCGACGGCGTGCAGATCTGGGAGCGCAAGGCTGACGGCGGCTTCCCCGAGGCCAAGGCGCTCAAGCAGCGGGTGCGTGACCAGATCGATCCGCAGCGCGACCTGGGTCACAACGATCGCTGATCAGGCGCTTTCGGCCACGGACTGCCGGGTGGGTTGCTCGGCGGCCAGACGGCTGGACAGGACGATGGCGAAGATGATCAAGGCACCACCGGCGAGCATGCGCAGGGTTGGCTGTTCGGCGAACACCACCCAGGCCACGGCGATGCCATAGACCGGCTCCATGCCGAACACCACCGCGGCGGTGCGCGCCTTGATCACCGCCAGGCTGGCGACGAACAGGCTGTGGGCGACGCCGGTGCAGAAGATGCCAAGCAGGGCGATCCACAGCCAGTCCATGGGCGCCACGGCAGTCAGGCCCGGCGCGGCGAACGGCAGCAGGCACAGGCTCACCACCAGGTTCTGCCACAGCGCCGCCTGCACGGCGGGCAGGCGCCCGGAACCGGCACGGTTGGTCAGCGACAGCAGCGAGAACAGCAGGCCTGAGAGCAACGCCCAGAGCAGCCCGCCGGTGGCCTCGCTGGCCAGGTCGAAGGCGGGGGTGACCAGCACCAGGCCGATGCTCACCAACAGCACCAGCACAGCCTCGTTGCGGCGGATGCGTTCACGGAACAACAAGCCTTCGAGGATCACCGTGAAGGCTGGGAAGCTGGCGAAGCCGAGGGTGGCGATGGCCACGCCGCCGACCTTGACCGCGATGAAGAAGCTCACCCAATGCCCGGCCAGCAGCACACCCCCCAGCAGCAGCCGGCGCAGGTCCTGGCCGCGCAGTGGTTGCCAGGCCTGGCGCGCCAGGCCGGCGAACAGGCCCAGGGCCAGGACGGCGAACATGGCCCGGCCGAAGACGATGATCGTAGGACTGGCACTGGCGGCCAGTTTGCCGAAGACGCCGGTCAGGCCGAAGAACAGCGCGCCGATATGCAGGGCGCCGAGGGCGGTGCGGTGGTTCATGGTGGTCCCTAGAGTGTGAGGTTTCCTTTACCGGCCCTGGGGGGGAAGAAGAAAGAAAAAAAAGA
>NZ_JBOBDQ010000027.1:0-70593 GCF_050586565.1 Pseudomonas sp. WC1 | reverse complement strand
CGCGTTCCTTGATCGCCCGCTTGAAGGTGACTGGCCCTATCTCTGGATTGATGCCACCTACGTCAAGGTGCGGGAGGCCGGGCGGATCGTCTCGGTCGCCGTAATAATTGCCGTGGTCGTAAACACTGACGGTGGTCGCGAAGTGCTGGGCATGCGGGTCGGCCCGTCTGAGGCCGAGCCGTTCTGGACAGACTTCCTGCGCAGCCTCATGCGCCGAGGTTTGAGGGGCGTGAAGCTGGTCATTTCCGATGCTCACGAAGGCCTGAAGGCAGCTGTTTCTAAGGTCTTCAACGCGACTTGGCAGCGCTGCCGTGTGCACTTCATGCGCAACGCCATGGCCCATGTCGGCAAGGGCCAGCGCACTATGGTAGCGGCGCTGCTGCGCACGGTCTTCGCCCAGGACAGCCGTGCCGAATGCCATCAGCAATGGCGCTTGGTCGCTGATCAACTGCGCGAAAAATACCCCAAGATCGCGACACTCATGGACGGCTGCGAGGATGAAGTGCTGGCTCACATGGCGTTTCCAAAAGCCCACCGACAGCAGTTACACAGCACCAACCCGCTTGAACGGCTCAACGCTGAAATCAAACGCCGCACCGATGTCGTGGGGATTTTTCCCAACGATCCGGCCATCACACGGCTGGTAGGCGCGATGCTGCTGGAGCAGAACGACGAGTGGTGCCTGCAAAGACGCTACATGCAGTTGGAGGCCTTCGAAGCGGTCAGCGATAATCCACAGGCCAAGCTGTCGGCCGTGATCAACTAAACGGCAAACTCAGTGGCCAGAGCCATGATGAGTTACACCACTTCCTGGGACACAATCCTGAAAAGGGCGAGGGCCTTGGATAAGGGTTCGAATCTCTACGCTTCCGCCATTTTTGAAGCCCTGACAATGTCAGGGCTTTTTGCGTTTCTGGGGGGATTGTTCAGGAGGGCGTTTTTGGAGGACGAGCAGTTAAGGACTCGGAGTCCAAGAATTTCACAGTTGATCCTCAGGTTTTCATCACCCCCCAGCCTGATAGCATCTGCACAAGACTTTGTCGTTAGCGCCGTTGCGCGCCAGTCCCCGCCCGCTGTGCAAACAGAGCCATCTGTTTAATCCACAATGAAGAGCTTGGCTCCGATAGTCGTCGATGATCGGTGCGCCTCCGCATTGTCCCCCACTTGATAGCTCATGCCCGGCTGCAGGGTGAAAGTCCGACCATCCTCCAGTTCAGTGTCCAGCCGACCTTCCAGGCAGAACAAAATATGCCCCTTCCGGCACCAATGATTGGCCACATATCCTGGTGTGTACTCAACCCATCGAACCCGAACTTCCCCAAACAGACAGGTATGCCAGTACGCGGTACCAGTCTCGCCCGGATAAGCGACGGGATCGATTTTTGACCAGTCCGTGGTGCCAAACGGGATTGCTGTCAGCTCCATGAGAACCTCGTAGAACAGTGAGGCCTGAACCGTACCGATGAAGTCGCTCTCCCGATAGGCACAGACCGCTGAGAATTTGAATATACAGACAGCCCAGCGAACCAGTCTCAGAGGCCAATCTGCTTCAAAACCGCCGCCACAATCGCTTCCGGCCTGTCTTCCTGCATCAGGTGGCCCGAGTTCTCCACTCGGGCGCAGGGCTCTTGGGAAATAAGCCCAGCAAGCCGTTCCCCTTGGGAATAGGGAATCCAGGCGTCCTCCGCGCCCCAGAGTACCGACACGGGGCAATCCAGCTTCCCGTAAAGCGGTTCAATTTCCTCGGTATAGACCTGATCCATCTGTGCGATCTGTCGGTAAAAGGCCGCCTGGCCAATCGGCCCCAGCCATGGTGCGCTGTAAACCTGCAGGGCTTCGTCACTGAGGGGATTGGCCGCAGAGGTTTGCAGATAGGCGGCCAGTAGCGCGCGGTGCATGTAGTCGGGCATCCCGGAAAAGGCAGCCTCATGTTGACGGACATGCTGAACAAAAGGAGAGCCCCAGGGTGTCAGGGCTACGGCATCAAAAATGGTGAGGGATGCATAGCGCAGACCGTTCAGGTAGTACGCGCGCAGCGCTGTAGCGCCGCCAAAATCATGGGCCAGGACGTCGGGGCGCTCGATGCCCCATTCCTCGAAAAGCGCAGCCATGACGTTGTTCTGAATCGCCAGTGAAACGTCCTGGCCCTCCCGCATTTCAGACAGGCCGTAGCCAACCAGGTCGAAGTAATACACGGTTCTGCGGTCAGCGAGGTGCGGTATGACGCGCCTCCATACCTGAGAGGAGAAGGGGGTGCCATGGACGGCGACCAAAGGCGCGCCTGTGCCCATTTTCCCCCATCTGACGGTGTTGCCTTCGATGCTCGATGCGTAGGGTAAATCCAACATGGCTCACCTCATCTAATCAAAGATTCTACAACGCCCGTGCAAACCCACCCTGCTCGGCATCGCTCCGTGTAGCAGGTCATAAGCCTCCATGGCCCAAATAATCAGAACTGATAACCAACCCCGGCGTAATACCCCCAGCCATCGGACCGACCGCGGAAATCGCCGTCGCCGAAATTCAGCTGGCTGCCTTCCTGCCAGTTGCCGCCATTGTGGAAATGGCGGCCCACCAGGGTGAAGCGCAGGTGAGTGAAGGCGTACAGCAACACGTTGGTGGATACCGTGGCATTGGCCGTGCGGTTGGGGTTGTCCTTGTGCAGGTCCGAGCCGAAATCGAAGTTGGTGAAACCGATATAGGTCAGCGAGGCTCCGTTGTCGAACTTGCCGAGGGGCACGATGTACTTGAGCTGGGCCCGGTAACCGTCCCACGAATACTCGTTGCTGGCGCCATAGTTTTCCCACTGGTAGCGGCCGTAGAAGTTGGCCGACAGGTTGACCCGCGAATGGGTGTCGATGTCGGTGCCCAGGCCGCTGTAGAGGGTATTGGCACGGTTGGCGCTGTTGCTGCCGTGGTCGTAGATCCAGTCGAAGGCTACGTACCACTCCTTGAACGGGCCGACGGCCAGGCTGCGTCCGGCCAGGTAGTCGATGGAGATCCGCGGTTCATGCTCCATGAACAGCGGTGAGCCGTGGTCCCACGCGCCTTTGTCATGGCTGTTGCCGATGTCGAGGATCTTCGGGATGTCGATGTAGCCGTACAACTCGAACGGCCCCTTGCGGCCGAAGTACTCGTATTCGAGGTAGATATCGTCGACAGGGCGGGGGCCGAAACTGATGTCCTTGGTGCCGATCAGGGTGAAGTTCTGGTTGTACCAGTCCGACAGGTAGGGTCCCGATTTCGCCGGCGCGGCGGCCGGGCTCAAGGTCTCGCCCTGGGCCGACTCGCTGGGGGGATTGTCCTGGGCGTGGGTGGTGACGCTGAGTAGTCCCGTAACAGCGCCCAGTAGCAGTTTGGCAGGCAGGCAGAAGCGGGCCGTTGCGGGTAAAGACGGTCGGTGCATTGAAAATCCTTGTTCATGCAGTGGTAAGCCCAGGGGGCTGCGATGTGTCGAGAGCTGCAGCGATTGTTCGCTCAGTGGCGCGGAGCAAACGTTTGCATAGTCTGTACCAAATCGCCCGAGGTCTTTGAAATAAAGGCCGATTCGGCGTTTGAGCTGATCATTGGGTTAGAAAAGCGCCCTGAAATCGAGCATGGCGCGTGCGCATGAGCGCATGGAGGGGCCTGATCTTCCCGCGTCGCAACAACCCGTTCGATTGAAATAATCCAGCAAAAAATGGGTTCTAGGATGGCCGCCGCCCATGGAGGGCATGTGTGCCCAAGGAGGAAGCGAGTAGGCCGAGGCCGCGCTGGGCCGCGCCCTCCGCTGACCCGTGGCGAATTTGCGCTCATGCGGCGTTGTCGCTCCTCGCCGTAGCTGAGCTACGACTCGTCGCGACGCCTTGCCTGAACGCAAAAATCGCTCGCGATTTATTGGTCGTATTTGCAAAACACCACACTAGATGAGCACCGCATACCCATCGCCATTTGCCGGGCATCACTTCATTGCAACGTCTCGGGCTTCCTCCCCTGGGAAGCCTCCTTCAATCCCTGTTCCATCCGCCCGATTACCTGCGCCAGTACCGCCGCTCTTTCCAGCTCTCCTGACGCCTTCATCCGGGCATGATCCTTTCGCAGGTTCAGCAGGCATTTTTGCAGTCCAAGTGCCGAGCTGTCGTAGTTGTCCATGCTGTACTCGTTGGTCGTGGGCATCCGTGCCGTTGTAAGAAAGGCTCGACGGTATCAGGTCAATTCTCCCGCCCATACTGATTATTCATACACTGGCTCACAATCCCGTAGAAACGTCCTACATCGACAAAAGAGGCGTCTTACAGGATGGCTTGGGTGAGTATTTCGGGATGCTTCCGCTCATTTTGCGGCAGGCCCCGAAGTACAAAGCCTGCCGCGTAAAAGACGGGTCGTAGCGATAATCCGTGTTTCCCGGCACCCAACACGCGCCACTGAAACGATATGTTGCAATTGCCCCTACAGATGCTCCGCATCCACCACCGCCTTGACGAACGCCTAGGGCGCTTCCTGCGGCAGGTTGTGGCCGATCCCACGCAGATTACTAAAGCCCGCTAAATCAAAGAGTCATGATTTAGAAACGCTTGAGCATCAGCGTTCACCTGGGCCAGCAGCCAGTTCACCACCTGCTCGGCGGCCGAGCCTGCCAGCGGCGCATGGCTGGCCAGCAAGTGGAAGCCGGCGTCGCTGCGCAATTCATGGCCTTCCAGCGCCAGCACCAAGGCCCCGGCTTTCAGGGCATTCTCCACCAGCAGGCGCGGCACCAAGGCGATGCCCATGCCTTGCTCGGCGGCCTCGATGGCGAGAATGGTCTGCGAGAACACCGGGCCGTTGAACCGTGTGCCGGGCAACGCGTAGTGGTCGAACCAGCGCTTCCAGTTGTTGTGGCTGTCGGAGATCAGCGGGTGTTGCGCAAGCTCCGCGGCTTGCCGCCAAGGGTGCTCGCCGCGCAACCCCGGCGCGCACACCGGCACCGCCATGCCGGGCAGCAGGGGCAGGGCGTAGGCCTCGGCGAAGGGCGGCGCCCCCCAGCGCACGGCCAGGTCCACCGCACCCTTGCCGCTCAGGGGGCGGGTACTGTCGGAGGCGTCGATCATCAGGGCCACCTGCGGATGCGCCTCGGCCAGCCGCCCCAGGCGCGGGATCAGCCAGCGGCTGGCGAAGGCGGGGGTGGTACTGAGCAGGACCTGCTGCGGATCGCGCTGGTTGTCGCGCTCCAGCAGTTCGCCGGTGGCGTCCTCGATGATCTCCAGCGCCAGGCGCACACGGGCCAGGTAGTCGGCGCCGTCCCGGTTGGGCCGCAGGCCGCGGGGCAGGCGCTCGAACAAGGGGCGGCCAAGTTTGTCTTCCAGGGTGCGCACCTGCTGGGCGACCGCGCCCGGCGTGACATGCAGCTCGTCGGCGGCAGCGCGGAAGCTGCCCAGGCGGGCGGCGGCCTCGAAGGCCACCAGGTGATTGACGATGGCGGGGGCGTTGCGTCGCTTGGGCGCGCTCATCCAGTAGATTTCCTGCAGGCTGCTGCCAGTATTCGTGATTGGTGCGTACAGCCGGATTCTGGCTTCATGGGCCTACTTGATCAACTCCCGGAAGGAGCGGCATATGTCTTCTCAGAAAGTGGCAATCATCACCGCAGGTGGCAGTGGCACGGGCGCGGAGGCCGCGCGGCGGCTGGCTGCCGATGGTTTCAGGGTGGCGATCCTGTCGTCCTCGGGCAAAGGCGAGGCCCTGGCGGCCGAGCTGGGTGGCATCGGCATCACCGGCTCCAACCAGTCGGCAGAGGACCTGCAGCGTCTGGTCGATACCGTGATGCAGCAATGGGGGCGTATCGATGTGCTGGTCAACAGCGCCGGGCATGGCCCGCGTGCGCCGGTGCTCGAGCTCAGCGACGAGGACTGGCACCGGGGCATGGAGGTGTACTTCCTCAACGTGGTGCGCCCGACCCGCCTGGTGACACCGATCATGCAGCGGCAGCAGGGCGGGACCATCATCAATATCTCGACCTTCGCCACCTTCGAGCCGGATCCGGCATTCCCGACCTCCGGCGTGTTCCGTGCCGGGCTCGCGGCCTTCACCAAACTGTTCGCCGACCGTTACGCGGCCGAGAACATCCGCATGAACAACGTGCTGCCAGGCTTCATCGATAGTCTGCCGGAGAAGGAGGAATTCCGTAGCCGGATTCCCATGGAGCGGTACGGCAAGGCCGAGGAGATCGCGGCCACTGTCGGCTTCCTTGCCTCCGAGGGCGCGGGTTACATCACCGGGCAGAACCTGCGGGTCGATGGGGGGATTACCCGTTCGGTGTAGGTGACATGGCGAGCCTGTGGCAGGGCGGCGACTTCCGTTAGGATGTCGCCCCTGTTTCCCGCTATCCGGATTCCGCCCATGAGCACACCGACATTCCGCCAGGCCGCCTCCAGCGACGTGGATCGTTGCTACCAGATCGAGACCAGCGCCTACGAAGGCGACGAAGCCGCCACCCGGGAAAAGATCGGCACGCGCATCGCCCAGTACCCGGAGGGCTTCCTCGTGCTGGAGGCCGAGGGCCAGGTGATCGGCTTCATCAACAGCGGTTGCGCCGACCAGGTGGTGATGTCAAACGAGGCTTTCAAGGAACTGGTCGGGCATGACCCGCAGGCGCCCAATGTGGTGATCATGTCGGTGGTGCTTGACCCCGCGTACCAGGGCCAGGGCCATGCCTGCCGGTTGATGGCGCGCTTCGTCGCGCAGATGCGCGAGCGCGGCAAGGCCACCATCCACCTGATGTGCAAGGAGCGCCATGTCGGGTTGTACGAGAAGATGGGCTACGCCTATGTACGCCCGTCGGCTTCCGACCATGGCGGCATGGCCTGGCATGAAATGGTCATGGTGCTGTAGAGGCCCTTCGACTAGGATCGACGCTTTTCGCAGCCAGGGAGAGGCCTGTGAAGTACGTCGTGATCGAGACACACCGCAGTGAGTACCCTGCGCCCATCACCTTCGCCCGTGGCACGCTGCTGGAGATCGGCCAGCGCTACGAGGGCGACGAGCAGTGGGAGGACTGGTACCTGTGCAGTTGCCAGGGCCAGGCCGCAGGGTGGGTGCCAGCCCAGTTCATCGAACGGCTGGGCGTGGGCCGGGGCAGGGCGCTAGAAGCTTATTCGGCCCATGAACTGGACGTCGACCCCGGCCAGCAGCTCGATAGCCTGCGCCCCTTGAATGGTTGGGCCTGGTGTCGCCGGGTGAGCAATGGCGAGCTCGGCTGGGTGCCGCTGGCCAAGCTGCGCGCGCTGGCGTGATCAGCGTGCGGCCAGCACCGCCGCACTCTCCAGAACGCGCGCATAGTCCATGGCCAGGTTGCTCAGGGCCAGGGCATGGACATCCTCCGCCGGCCACAGCCGGCCTTGCAGATCATGCTGGTCGAAGGTGTAGCAGGCGTCGCCCACCACCACCGTTGCGAACCCCAGGTTGCCCGCCGAGCGTGCGCTCGACTCCACCGAGTTGTTGGTGATCACGCCGGTGATGACCAGTTGCTGGATGCCGCGCTGGTGCAGCCAGTGTTCCAGGCCGCTGTTGCAGAAAGCGTCGGGCAGGTGTTTTTCAAACACGGCCTCGTTCGCCTGCGGGGTGAAGGCGGGCTGGAACTCGCAGCCGGGCTGACCTGGCCGGAACACCGAATCCGGATCGCGGGAGATATGGCGCACGTGCACCACCGGGCGCGTGCTCGCGCGCCAAAAGGCGAGCAGTTCGCTGATGCGCTGTTCGGCTTCGGGGTTGTTGCGACGGCCCAGGCGAGGGTGGTTGATGCCGTTCTGCATGTCGATGATCAGCAGGGCGGCGTTGCTGGCGAGCGCGGTCATTTGCGGTGGTTCTCCTTGTCTGGGCTTCGGACCGTAGCATAGGTGTGTTGCCTGCGCGGATGTATCGCGGGACAAGCCCGCTCCCACGCCAACCGCGTTGACCTCACGTTGTGCACTCGTGGGAGCGGGCTTGCACCGCGATGGTCGATTACCATCTGATCCGCTTTTTTTCCACGAACCTGAATCTGTAACCGTATCAGCCGCTGCCGGACAATACGCCCAGGCCCAGCCTTCCAATCCGGTGTGCGCTGGGCAGGCTGCCCCGCTGCACTACCGCAGCGGCCAGCCCCGCCGTTACGTCATCACACTGTAGAGGTTCCGATGGGCAAGCTCGCGCTGTTTCTGGGTGGTTTTCTGCTGCTGACTATCATGATTGGCCTGCTGGGCACCATTCCGCCAAGCTGAGCCGCAACTTTTTCCTGTCCCGGCCCGCCTGGCGCAATGGCGGGCCAGACTCTTCCCTCCCGGTTTTCCCGCCGAATACCGCAGTCGTCTAGACAAGCGGTAGCTGCAAGTCGTTCTCAAGTGCAAGTCGCTCGTGTAATCTCCCGCCCCCAATCAAAGGGCCCGGGCACACGGGCCATTCACTTGCCTTGGAGACAATACACACTATGGAATGCAAGAAAGGCACTGCAGCGATGCTGGAGTGGCGCGGTCGTTTTCTCGGCGAGGGCATCCTCCACGAAGAGGACTACGATCAGGCACTGCGCCGTGCCGAAGAGTTGGAGCGTTCCGGTGTGATCAGCGCAAGCGAATGGATCGAGTTGGTCAAGCTGGCCAACGTGGCCTTGCTGCGCTTGTAATTTTTCCTTCAAGGCTTGCGGAAACTGTCCACAAAAATCGTGGGTAGGTCTGTGGATAAAACGCTACAGGCCAGTATTGGCAAGCACTCTGTTAGATTGAGCAGAAATTGAGCAGGCCTGTTCAGGGCTGTTCCCATAGGCGCGGACGGGTATCGCGCAGGGCCTGCAGCAGCTCGCGAGCCCGTGCCGGAAGGTCGCCGGCGGGGTACACGGCATGCATCTGCGGGTCGTGCCCGGTGCTGGATGTCAGGTGAAAATCGGGGCAGACCCGCACCAACCGTCCGGCTCGCACCTCCGGTTCCCCCAGCCAATCGGCCAGCCGCGCGATGCCGGCGCCTGCCAGGGTGGTTTGCAGTACTGCCACCCCTGAGCCCAGGCGCAGCCGCGGCCGTGGGCGCAGGCTGGAGATGCGCCCATCCTTGCTGAAATGCCAGGCCTTGAGGATGCGCGGTGCGGTATGCAGGATCAGCGCATGCCGTTCCAGGTCTTCCAGCCCTTGGGGCGTGCCGGCCTGCGCCAGGTACTCAGGACTGGCGTACAGGTGGCGGCGGTAACGCCATAGCGGGTAGCCGATCAGTTCGCTGGACTGTGGGAAGGCTCCGCGGATCACGAAGTCCAGCTTGCCTTGCAGCGGATCCAGAGCCTGATCGCTGTACTGCACGTCGAGGGTGACGTGAGGGTGGCGACGAGAGAACTCGGCCAGCACTCCTGGCAATATCTGCTGGGCCAGAACCTCGGGCGCGGCCAGGCGGATCCAGCCCTTGGCGTTGCCGGTCAGCGCGGCCAACTCGTCGGCGGCATCCCGTTGCACATCCAGCAAGCGTTCGGCGTGAGGCAGCAGACGCTCGCCGGCCTCGGTCAATGACACGGCGCTGGCGCTGCGGTTGAACAGCTTGGCGCCGCTGTTGTCCTCCAGCGCCTGCACCGCACGAGTTACTGCGCTGGGCGAACGGCCCAGGGCACGGGCGGCGCTGACAAAGCTGCGCTTGTGCGCAACGCTGACGAACGCTTGTATTTCACGTAGCATGTCCAAGGCCATGCAAGGGCTCCTTGTTGCAGTTTTCGCAATATGGCATTTCAACACAAGCGCGGCGCTTTGATTAGTCTGGCAGCCTGTTTTGTGCCGCCTGGACCTTCGAGATGATGGATATTGCCCTGCTTTCGCTGTTTGCCTTCGCCGCTGGCCTGATCGACGCTGCCGTCGGTGGCGGCGGGCTGATCCAGATCCCCGCGCTGTTCAACGTGCTGCCCAACGCCCAGCCGGCGGCACTGCTGGGCAGCAACAAGCTGGCCTCGGTGTGCGGTACCACGTTCGCGGCGCGTTCGTTCATCCGCAAGGTCAAGCTGGACTGGGGGTTGATCGTGCCCGCGGCGCTGAGCGCCTTCGTGATGTCGTTCCTCGGCGCGGCCACCGTATCCTTGGTGCCGGCGAGCGTGATGCGCCCGATGGTGCTGGCGCTGATCGTGCTGATGGCCATCTACACGTTCTGCAAGAAGGATTTCGGCACCCTGCACAAACCCATGGCCATCGGCCGCAAGGAACAGTGCCTGGCGGTGCTGATCGGTGGCGCCATCGGCTTCTATGACGGGCTGTTCGGGCCGGGCACCGGCAGTTTCCTGATCTTCCTGTTCATCCGCTTCTTCGCCCTGGATTTCCTGCATGCCTCGGCCTCGGCGAAGCTGGTCAACATCGCCACCAACCTGGCCGCGCTGGTGTTCTTCATCCCGTCGGGCAATGTGCTGTGGGCCATTGCGCTGCCGATGGCGCTGTTCAATGTCCTTGGCGCGCTGACCGGCACCTGGCTAGCGGTGCGCAAGGGCGCCGGGTTCGTGCGGGGGTTGTTCCTGGTGCTGCTGTGCGTGCTGATCGCCAAGCTGAGCTGGGACCTGCTGGCCGGTTGACTCACACCACCTGGCGCTGCCCATCGGCTTGTTCGACACGGTTACGGCCCTGGGCCTTGGCCCGGTAGAGCGCCTGGTCGGCGCTGGCCAGCAGCACGTCGAGGCTGGGTGCCGGGGTGCCGGCGGCGCAACCGCTCACACCGATGCTCACGGTGATCCGCAGCGACTGCCCGGGCTGCGCGATGTGCTGGTCCTGCACCGCCCGGCGCAGGCGCTCGGCGGTGAACCTGGCCAGCTCCGGCGCCAGCCCCGGCACGACGATGACGAACTCCTCGCCGCCCAGGCGGGCGAACAGCTCGCCATCGTGCAACTGGTCCTGCAGGGTCATGGCGAACTGGCGCAGCACCTGGTCGCCGATTGCATGGCCATGCTGGTCGTTGATGGTCTTGAAGTGATCGATGTCGAGCATCATCAAGGTCAGCGGCGCTTGCTGGCGGTTGTCGAGCAGGGCGTGGGCGCGGCGGATGAAGGCGCTGCGGCTGAGGGCCCCGGTCAGGTGGTCGATGGTCGCCTGGTGCGCCAGGCGCGCCATCAGGCTGCGGTTGGCGCTGCTGACGCAGGCCAGCACCAGCGGGCCGAGCACCAGCATGGCGATGCCCAGGCGCGCCGACATCAAGGTAGTGACCCCCGACTCGCTCTGCGGGATGTTGAAGTGCATGAGGTTCTGCGCCACGGCGACGATCAACGTGCTGCCCGCGGTGAGGGCCAGCAGCGACACGAGAAAGGGCGAATAGCTGAGCGCGCACCACAACAGCGCGGCAATCGGGAAAGCGATGGCGCCGGGCCCGCCGAAGACGATACTGACGCTCAGCGAGGCGAACAGCACCAGCAACGGCGCCAGGCGCACCGTCTGGCCGGTGCTGCCGGGGCGGGTCAGGGCCCTGGGCGATGGCGCGGTGAGCAACACCGGCAGGACCAGCACGCTGGTGGAGAACTGTTCGCTGAACCAGGCCAGCCAGGTGGCGCGCAGCGATTGTTCGAACCACGGCGCGGCCATTACGCAGGCCAGGCTCGCGGCGACCACCGCACCGACGGCGCAGGCTCCGAACAGGCACAGGGTGCCGTGCGGGGTGCGCAGGCGACGATGCACGCGCGGCAGCCGAGCCATCAGGTACCAGATGGTGGCGATGGCGCCGAGGTTGCACAGGTTGAACCACAAGGCCGGGCGCCACGCGCTGCCGCAGGCCAGGTCGGCACCGACCATGGCCAGATAGACCAGGGCAAAGCCGCCGGGGCTGGCTTGGCGTGGGTTGCGCAGCAGCACGCCGGCGAGTACCGCGTTCACCGGCCAGAACAGCGACAGTGATTCGATCGGGCGGGCGAGGATGCCGCCCAGAGTCAGCGCCAGGGTCAAGCCGAACAGAGTCAGCGGGGGTAGCAGGCGTGACGGAACTGGAGACACCATGGGCTCGACCGACAAGCGAAGACAGAATCCAGGAAAACGGCTGTAGGCACCTGGGACGATGTCGTGTCAGTGTCTTTCAACTGGTCAATTGATGTCAATTCGCCGCAATCGGCCCGGATCGTGCCCACGACTACAGCTCGAACACCCACGGCACCATCAGCACGGTCACCAGCATCACCAGCAGGGTGAACGGCACGCCGACCTTGACGAAGTCGGCGAAGCGGTACTGGCCGGGCCCCAGCACCAGGGTGTTGACCGGAGACGACACCGGCGTCATGAACGCCGCCGACGCCGCCAGGGCCACGGTCATGGCGAACGGGTAGGGCGACATGCCCAGCTGCTGCGCGGTGCTCACCGCCACCGGGGCCATCAGCACCGCGGTGGCGGTATTGGAGATGAACAGCCCGATCAGCGCCGTCACCGCGAACAGGCAGGCGAGGATCACGCTGGGCCCGGCGCCGCCGAGCGCACCGACCAGCGCACCGACGGCCAGGTCGATGCCGCCGGTCTTCTGCAGGGCCAGGGCAAAGGGCAGCATGCCGACGATCAGCACCAGGCTCTGCCAGTGGATGGCGCGGTAGGCGCTGTTCATGTCGATGCAGCGCCCGGCGCCCATCAGCAGGCAGCCGATCAGCGCGGCGATGACGTTGGGCACCAGGCCGCTGACCATCAGCCCGACCATTACCGCCAGGCTGATCAGCGCATAGGGTGCCCGGGCGCGTGCCGGCGCGACCTGGTCGATTTCCGCCGGCAGGCTCAGCACCAGGAAATCGCGCGGTTTGCCCTGCAGCTGGCGCACCGCCTTCCACGGGCCGACCACCAGCAGGGTGTCGCCCAGACGCAACTTTTCTTCCACCAGTTGCCCTTCGATGGCTTGCTGGTCACGGCGCAGGCCGACCACGTTGAGGTCGTAGCGGGTGCGAAAGGCCAGCTCGAGGATGTTCTTGCCGATCAGTTGTGAGCCCGGCGGCAGCGATATCTCTGCCATGCCCAGTTCCTGGGACTGGTCGATGAAGTAGGCGGCCTTGAAGTGCAGGGGCTCAAGCAGCATGGTCTGGCACAGGCTGCGCAGGTCGTCGCGGTTGGCGAACAGGTCCAGCAACAGTACGTCGCCCTGCTGCAGCAAGGTGCCGGAGTCGGCGCCGATCACCCGGGTGGTGAACTTGTGCTGGCGTTCGATGCCGATCACGTTGGCGCCGTGGCGGGTGCGCAGCTCCAGCTCGCCGAGGGTATGGCCGATCAGCGGCGAATGGGGGCGGATGCGCAGGCGGCGCTCGCGGCCGTTGAGTTTGTAGTCCAGCACCAGGTCGAGCAGGGTGCGGCGGCTTTCGACCCGGCCGTCCTTGCGCACCTCGCCGTTGAGCCAGTGGCGGGTCAGCAGCATGTAGCCGATACCGAGCATCAGCACCACCAGGCCAAAGGGGGTGAAGCTGAAAAAGCCGAAGCCGCTCTCGCCGTGGCGCACCAGCTCGCTGTGCACCACCACGTTCGGCGGTGTCGCCACCAGGCTCAGCATGCCACTGATCAGGCCGGCGAAGCTCAGCGGCATCATCAGCCGGCTGGGCGAAAGCTGCTGGCGCGCGGCAATGCTCAGCACCACCGGGATGAAGATCGCCACCACGCCGGTGGAACTCATCACCGAACCCAGGCCGGCCACGGCCACCATCAGCAGCACCAGCAGGCGCGCCTCGCTGTTGCCTGCGCGCTCGCTCATCCACTCGCCGATGCGGTAGGCGATGCCGGTGCGCACCAGCCCTTCGCCGATCACGAACAGCGCGGCGATCAACACCACGTTGGGGTCGCTGAAGCCGGCCATGGCCTGCTCCACGGTGAGGATGCCCGACAGCGGCAGGGCGACGATCACCAGCAGGGCGACCACGTCCATGCGCGGGCGGTTGAGGATGAACAGGGTGACGACGACGGCCAGCAGGCCAAGGACCCAGAGCAGCTCATGGTTCATGGGGAGGGGGTGTTCCTTCACACAGGCACGAAAGGCAATGGCCTTAGTGTGGCAGCTTGACGCGACCGCGTCGTTGACGTGCTGCAGTGTTTTGCCGGGTGATGACGCGGCCAGGGGTTGGGGCGGCCGCTCGGCGACCCGTTGGAGCAGCCGCTAGCGGCCGCGCCGCCGCGACACCCGCGCTTCGATGTTCTTGCGCCCGATCAACAGCGGCGGTTTCTCCACCACCGGCTCGTCGGCCAGCCACTTGTACATCACCAGGCAGTCGACCAGGCCGAGTTCAGCATGGCGGTAGGCCTTGGGCAGGCGGCCGACGGTCTCGAAGCCGAGCTTGTGCCACAGCGCCACGGCCACTTCGTTGGTCGCCACCACCGAATTGAACTGCAGGGCCAGGAAGCCTTCCTGGCGGGCGAGCTTCTGCGAATGCTCGCACATCAGCCTGGCCACGCCACGGCCACGGGCGTTTTCGCACACCATGTAGCCGCAGTTGCCCACGTGCGCTCCGGGCCCGGCGGCATTGGCCTTGAGGAAGTAGGAACCGAGCAGTTCGCCATCTGCCTCGGCCACCAGGGTGCGCAACGGGCTCTCCAGCCACAGCGTGCGGGCCTGGTCGATATTAAGAGCGGGGTCGAAGGCATAGGTCTGGCGAGCCTGGACAATGGCCTGGAAGGTCGGCCAGAAGCGCTCGAAGTCTTCCGGGGTCATGGGGCGAATCTGGATCATGGCGGTTCCTGCACGGGCTGAGCCGCCAAGTCTGGGTGCCAGGGCGTCGTCGCGCAAGGGCGGCGACGCCTTGGTGTGTCAGGCGCCGGCCTTGCCCACCGCGTCCAGGGCTCGGGCCGAGTAGACCAGTGCCGCGCCGGCGTTCATCGCCACCGCCACGCCCAGGGCCTCGGCGATCTCCTCGCGGGTGGCGCCATGCTTGACCGCCTGCTGCGAATGCACGGCGATGCAGCCGTCGCAGCGGGTAGTGACGGCCACGGCCAGGGAGATCAGCTCGCGGGTCTTGGCGTCCAGGTGGTTGGTCTTGGCCCCGGCGCCACTGGCGGTCATGTAGCCGGCCACGGTATCGGGGGAGAGTTGCTTGAGATCGCCGATGCCGGCCATCAACTGCTTACGGTAGGCGTCCCAGTCCATCATGCTCATCGTCTTCACCTTGTCAGGTTGGCAACAGGAGCTTTCAGGCTAGTCGAAGACGGGATGTGCAGCGGGGAAAACACTCGCGGGGCAAGCCCGCTCCCACTGTTGGCAGGAGCGGGGTTGCCCCGCGAGGATGACGACTGGATCAGATGTAGATGAACACCAGCACCAGCGCCGCGACCACCGCCCATTTCTCCAGGTAGTAGCGGGTGCGGTTGCGCTTTTTCATGGCCTTGCCGCGCTCACGGATCTTGTAGATACGCGTGAACAGGCGGTTGATGCCGCCGGTTTTGTCATTGGCATCGTTGGGCGCGGCAGCGGCGGCCATCACGTTACGGCTGAACCAGCGGTTGAACGCAGACGCCCAGCGGTACTTCAGTGGACGCTCGACGTCGCAGAACAGGATGATGCGGTTGTGCTCGGTGGTGTTGGCGGCATAGTGAATGTAGGTTTCGTCGAACACCACGCCCTCGCCGTCACGCCAGGAGTACTTCTCGCCGTCCACGTCGATGTAGCAGCCATCGTCGTTGGGCGTGTCCAGGCCCAGGTGGTAGCGGTAGGAGCCGGCGTACGGGTCACGGTGGCGTACCAGCTTGGCGCCCGGCGGCAGGGTGGCGAACATCGCCGCCTTGACTGTGCCGATGCCGGCCAGCAGTTCGGTGGTACGCGGGCACAGGGTCATCGCCGAGGGGTGGCTCTCGCCGTACCACTTCAGGTAGAAGCGCTTCCAGCCGGTCTTGAAGAACGAGTTGAAGCCGACATCGTCATAGTTGTCGGACTTCTTGATCTCGCCGGCCTGCAGCAGTTGCTGGCCTTCCTTGCGGATCTCCTGCCAGTGGTCCTGCAGCACCTGCAGCTCAGGGAAGGCGCTGACCGGCAGGTAAGGCTTGGCCGGGTGCTTGGAGAACAGGTACAGGAAGGCGTTGACCGGGGCCAGGAAGCTGGAGTGGTCACCCAGCTGGCGGGTCAGCTTGTGACGAACCCGACCACGCAGATGAACATAGGCGATCGAGAGGACGAAGATCAGTACGAATGCAATTTTCATGGACGTTTACTTGTCGAAAAAATGGCCATGCGCCATGGCGTAAGCCCGCCAGCATAAACAATCGTGGCCAGGGTTTGTACTTATTGTTACGACAAAACGGCCCGACTTAGGTGGCATGGCCTACAGCTTGCGCAAACGATTCATCCGCATGAGTGGGTATTTCTGACGACCCGGCGTTTACAATCCGGTGGCCGTCCATCCAGCAAGGAACTCCCGATGATTCAGGACGCACGCCCTAATGGGGTCCCCTTCAAGCGGCTGTTCTTCGCCCTGTCGCTGGGCGACGAACAGCGCCGTGGCATCAGCCAGTGGCGGCGTGCTCTGGGCCTGCGCAGCGGCAAGCCGGTGCCGAGCGAGAACTTTCATGTCACGTTGCTGTTCCTGGGCGATGTCGATGCCGCCCAGGTGCCGGCGGTGTGCGCTGCGGTGGATACGCTGCGGCTTCCTGAGGCCAACCTGCGCCTGGTCCTCGACCAGTTGCAGGTGTGGCCGCGGGCTTCGGCGTTGGTGCTTGCGCCCGAGCAGGCGCCGCTGGCCCTGCGCCAGCTGGTGTATGGCTTGCAGCAGGCGCTGCTGCCCCTGGGTATCGAGCCGCAGGTGCGCGATTACCGGCCGCACTTGACCCTGTCCCGGGATTTTCCTGGCCCCTTGCCGGAGGCGGCCGAGGCGCCGGCGTTCCACCTCATCGCCCGCCACTTCACCTTGTACGAGTCACGCAAGGGCCGCTACTGGCCCTTGGCCGAGTGGTCCCTGGCGCAGTGAAAGTGACGGTCGATGCCCAGGCCGTCGAGGAAGTCCTGGTCGTGGGAAATCACCAGCAGCGCGTTGGGGTAGTCCACCAGCACTTCCAGCAGGTGGGTGCGCATGCGCAGGTCGAGGTTGTTGGTCGGCTCGTCGAGGATCAGTAGCTGCGGCGGCCGGGCGGCGATGCAGGCCAGGGACAGGCGCGCCTTCTCGCCGCCGGACAGCCCAGCCACCGGAGTCTGCACCGCATCGGCCTGGCGGAACAGGAAGTCCGCCAGGTGCGCGCGTAACTGTTCCAGCGGCCAATCCGGCACTAGTCGCGCCAGGGCTTCCTGCACATTGGCATCGACGGGCAGGGTGTCGTAGTGCTGGTCGATGTAGCCGATCTGCTCGGGCGCCGGCAGCAGCCAGTCGCCACGGCGCCAGACCCGCGGGTCGCCGAGGATCGCCCGCGCCAGGGTGGACTTGCCGCTGCCGTTGTTGCCGGTCAGGGCCAGGCGTTCGCCGCCGTCCAGCTGCAGGTCGATGCCGCTGAGCACCGGCGCGTCGGCGTAGCCGACGCTGCCGCCACGCACCTGGATCAGCACCCGCGACGACTGGCCCGTCGCCGGCAGGTGGAAGCGTGGCACGATCACCGGCTCCGGGCGCAGCTCGGCCAGTTGCTCGCCGAGCTCGCGCTGCTGCTGCAGGATCTGCGCCTGCTTGCGCCCGGCGGTGGTGTTGCCGCGGCCCAGCTTGGTCGGCGAGCGCACGGTCGCCCACTTGCTGTTCTGGATCGCCTTGACCCCGCGCTTGCGGGCGCTGGCGGCGCGGGCCTGTTCCTGCATCAGCGAGTCGTGGGCGTCGTCGCGGGCGCGGCGCACCTCGGCGATGCGCTTGTCGAGCACGCCGCGCTGCAGGTCGCGCTCGGCCATGTAGTCGGCGTAGCTGCCGTTGAACACATCCAGGCGCCCGTGGTGCAAGTGCCAGAGCGTGTCACAGGTCTGGTTCATCAGAGCCACGTCGTGGGTCACCAGCACCAGGGTGCCGTGGAAATGCTCGAGCATGCGCGACAGCGAGCGGCGGTTGGCGGCGTCCAGATGGTTGGTCGGCTCGTCCAGCAGCAGCAGGTCGGGGCCCAGGGCCAGGGCCTGGCTCAATGCCTGGTTGACACGCTGCCCGCCGCTGAGCGACGACTCGCCGTCCAGTACCTGGGCCACATGGCCGACACGCAAACCGCCGTGGCGCTCGAGGTGCCCCTCGCTGGGCGCCAGGCTGCCCTGCAGCAGGCGCAGCAGTGACGACTTGCCGCTGCCGTTGTCGCCGATGATGGCGATGCGCTGCCCCCATTCGATGCGCGCGTCGAGTTCGCTGAAGAGGTGTTTGCGGCCATGATGCAAGCCCACGCCGTGTAGTTCGATCATTGCCATGGGATGGTGGCCCTCCTGGCCACTGTCGCGCTTGATCGGCAGCGCACATGGGTACAGCCTGCCTTGGCAGGCGCCCAATAAAAAACCCGCCACGAGGGCGGGTTTTTTTGCAGCTATCCGAAAATTACTCCGGACGAACCTGCGCAGCCTGCATGCCCTTCTGGCCTTTTTCGGCTACGAAGGAAACAGTTTGGCCTTCTTTCAGGCTTTTGAAACCGTCGGTTTCGATGGCCTTGAAGTGTACGAACAGGTCGTCGCCGCCGCCTTGAGGAGTGATGAAGCCGAAGCCTTTTTCATCGTTGAACCACTTGACGGTGCCGGTTTGGCGATTGGACATGGGGTGAATCTCCAGAAACATGATTTTTTATCGGGGTGCAGTGTCGCCTAAGCTTCAGTGGCACCGACGACACTATAGTCTAATTCTTCGCATCTAGCCCCTATTACCTTCGCAGGATGTTGATCCAGGGCAAAAGATGCGACGGATCGCCGGAAAATCCGGCCTATTTCGGCTTGCAGCTGGCCTGAACCACCTGCTGGGCCTTCTGCATCAGCTTGGCGTCTACGCCGTCCTTGCTGTCGAGGTCCTCGATCTCCTTGTCATTAAAATTCTTTTTAATGGCTTGGGCACCACATTCGCAGTGCTTCTTGGCCATTGCCGCATCCACGCCCTTGGCGCTCGCCACATCCTGGCACTGCGCCATATAGGACGCTTCCTTGCCGGCGGGGAAATTGCCTGCGTTGGCAGCCAGGGGCAGCAGCAGGGCGCTCGCGGCGCAGGCAGCCAGAAGGGACTGAAGTCGCATAACCGGACACTCCTTGGTTAATGGTCTCATCAAGAGTAGGTTGCTTCAGAAAGTCTGATAGGAAATTTTCCGCAAGAGTTCACCGCCACGGCGTAAATTCCAAATATTTCTGCCGGCCGCTCTAGCCCCGTGCTAGCATGCCTCCCTTGCGCCACGCCCTGTGCGGGCGCATTTCTTTTTATACCTTCCAGTCACTCTGGTTCGTCCCTGGCAGGCCGAAAGGTCTCTGCCACTGTGAGGCAGGCTTTCCCGCGGGAAAGGCAGGGCGGATCTTGTACTGGCTCATCCCAACCCACGTGACCTTTGGTAGGGGTCACCACTAGGAGAGGAGGCGCCATGCCCGTTATTACTCTTCCCGATGGCAGTCAACGCACGTTCGACCAGCCGGTATCCGTAGCCGAAGTCGCCGCCTCGATCGGCGCAGGCCTGGCCAAGGCCACCCTGGCCGGCAAGGTCGACGGCAAGCTCGTCGATGCCTGCGACAAGATCGACCACGACGCCACCCTGCAGATCATCACCCCTAAAGATGAAGAGGGACTGGAGATCATCCGTCACTCGTGCGCCCACCTGATCGGCCACGCAGTGAAGCAGCTGTACCCGACCGCCCGCATGGTGATCGGTCCGGTGATCGACGAAGGCTTCTATTACGACATCGCCTACGAGCGTCCCTTCACCCCGGACGACCTCGCCGCCATCGAAAAGCGCATGCAGCAGCTGATCGACACGGACTACGACGTCGTCAAGAAGATGACCCCGCGCGCCGAAGTCATCGACGTGTTCACCCAGCGTGGCGAAGACTACAAGCTGCGCCTGGTCGAGGACATGCCGGATGAACAGGCCATGGGCCTGTACTACCACGAAGAATACGTCGACATGTGCCGTGGCCCGCACGTGCCGAACACCCGCTTCCTGAAAGCGTTCAAGCTGACCAAGCTCAGCGGCGCCTACTGGCGCGGCGATGCCAAGAACGAGCAGCTGCAACGCGTGTACGGCACCGCCTGGGCCGACAAGAAGCAGTTGGCCGCCTATATCCAGCGCATCGAAGAAGCCGAAAAACGCGACCACCGCAAGATCGGCAAGCAGCTCGACCTGTTCCACCTGCAGGAAGAAGCCCCGGGCATGGTGTTCTGGCACGCCAACGGCTGGACTGTGTACCAGGTGCTCGAGCAGTACATGCGCCAGGTCCAGCGTGAAAACGGCTACCAGGAAATCAAGACCCCGCAGGTTGTCGACCGTATCCTCTGGGAGCGTTCCGGCCACTGGTCCAACTACGCCGAGAACATGTTCACCACTTCGTCGGAAAACCGCGACTACGCGGTAAAACCGATGAACTGCCCGTGCCACGTGCAGGTGTTCAACCAGGGCCTGAAGTCCTACCGCGACCTGCCGCTGCGCCTGGCCGAGTTCGGCGCCTGCCACCGCAACGAGCCGTCCGGCGCGCTGCACGGCATCATGCGCGTGCGTGGCTTCGTGCAGGACGACGCGCACATCTTCTGCACCGAAGAACAGGTGAAGAAGGAAGCCGCCGACTTCATCAAGCTGACCCTGGACGTGTACAAGGACTTCGGTTTCACCGACGTCGCCATGAAGCTGTCGACCCGTCCGGCCAAGCGCGTGGGCTCCGAAGAGCTGTGGGACCGTGCCGAAGGCGCACTGGCCGACGCCCTGAACGAGTCGGGCCTGGAGTGGGAATACCAGCCGGGCGAGGGCGCCTTCTACGGGCCGAAGATCGAGTTCACCCTGCGCGACTGCCTCGGCCGTAACTGGCAGTGTGGCACCCTGCAGTACGACCCGAACCTGCCCGAGCGCCTGGACGCCAGCTACATCGCCGAAGACAACAGCCGCGTGCGCCCGGTGATGCTGCACCGCGCCATCCTCGGTTCGTTCGAGCGCTTCATCGGCATGCTCATCGAGCACTACGCCGGCGTGTTCCCGGCCTGGCTCGCCCCGACCCAAGCCGTGATCATGAACATCACCGACAAACAGGCCGATTTCGCCCTCGAGGTGGAAAAAGCCCTGAACGGTAGCGGATTCCGTGCCAAGTCGGACTTGAGAAATGAGAAGATCGGCTTTAAAATCCGCGAGCATACGTTGCTGCGGGTCCCTTATCTTTTGGTTATAGGGGATCGCGAAGTCGAAACGCAAACCGTCGCTGTGCGCACCCGCGAAGGCGCAGACCTGGGCTCGATGCCCGTCGCGCAGTTCGCTGAGCTGCTGTCGCAAGCGGTTTCCCGGCGTGGTCGCCAAGAATCGGAGTAATGACTATTAAGCGTGAAATGAGAAACGATAAACGAACTGCACCGAAAGCCCCGATCAACGAGAATATCTCGGCACGCGAGGTTCGGTTAATTGGTGCTGACGGCGAGCAGATTGGCATCGTCTCGATTGATGAAGCGCTGCGTATCGCTGATGAAGCGAAGCTGGATCTGGTGGAAATCTCTGCAGACGCGGTACCGCCCGTCTGCAAGGTGATGGACTACGGCAAGCACCTCTTCGAGAAGAAGAAGCAGGCCAACGAAGCCAAGAAGAACCAGAAGCAGATCCAGATCAAAGAAATCAAGTTTCGTCCAGGGACGGAAGAAGGGGATTACCAGGTAAAACTACGCAACCTGGTACGTTTCCTTAGCGATGGGGACAAGGCCAAGATCTCTCTGAGATTCCGCGGCCGTGAGATGGCCCACCAGGAGCTGGGCATGGAGCTGTTGAAGCGGGTCGAAGCTGACCTCGTGGAATACGGCACCGTTGAGCAGCATCCGAAGATGGAAGGACGCCAGCTTATGATGGTCATCGCCCCCAAAAAGAAGAAGTAATCTCCCGGGCACGGCAGGCCTGATGATTATTGTGTAATTTTTATTCGAATGCGGAGTTCCAACATGCCAAAAATGAAAACCAAGAGCGGTGCTGCGAAGCGCTTCCTGAAGACGGCTTCCGGCTTCAAGCACAAGCACGCTTTCAAGAGCCACATCCTGACCAAAATGTCGACCAAGCGTAAGCGTCAACTGCGCGGTGCCAGCTTGCTGCACCCGTCTGACGTGGCAAAAGTCGAGCGCATGCTGCGCGTTCGTTAATTCTGGTTAAGATAGAGGAAGTTACTCATGGCTCGTGTTAAGCGCGGCGTTATCGCTCGTAAGCGTCACAAAAAAATTCTGAAACTGGCTAAAGGCTACTACGGTGCGCGCTCGCGCGTATTCCGCGTTGCCAAGCAAGCGGTCATCAAGGCAGGCCAATACGCCTACCGCGACCGTCGCCAGAAGAAGCGTCAGTTCCGCGCACTGTGGATCGCTCGTATCAACGCCGGTGCCCGCACCAACGGTCTGTCGTACAGCCGTCTGATTGCTGGCCTGAAAAAAGCGTCGATCGAAATCGACCGTAAGGTTCTGGCTGATCTGGCAGTGAACGAAAAAGCGGCGTTTGCTGCGATTGTCGAGAAGGCTAAAGCCGTACTGGCTTAAGTACCCACGACAATCATCCGGCGGCGCCTGCGCCGTCGGGTGTAAAACGTCATCGGATAGGGGAAGAGCCTTCAAAAGCTCTTCCCCTATTTTCGTATCTGGAGTCTGTACATGGAAAACCTGGACGCGCTGGTCGCCCAAGCCCTCGAGGCCGTGGAACGCGCTGAAGACATCACTACCCTGGAACAGATCCGGGTCCAATATCTCGGCAAGAAAGGCGAGCTGACCCAGGTGATGAAGACCCTGGGCAACCTGCCAGCCGAAGAGCGCCCCAAGGTCGGCGCGCTGATCAACGACGCCAAGGAACGCGTCACCGACGTGCTCAACGCACGCAAGGCCGCTTTTGAAGAGGCCGAGCTGAACGCTCGCCTGGCCGCCGAATGCATCGACGTGACCCTGCCAGGCCGTGGCCAGACCACCGGTGGGCTGCACCCGATCACCCGTACCCTCGAGCGCATCGAGCAGTTCTTCACCCATATTGGCTACGGCATCGCCGAAGGCCCCGAGGTCGAAGACGACTACCACAACTTCGAAGCGCTCAACATCCCCGGCCACCACCCGGCCCGGGCGATGCACGACACCTTCTACTTCAACGCCAACATGCTGCTGCGCACCCACACCTCGCCGGTCCAGGTGCGCACCATGGAAAGCACCCAGCCGCCGATCCGCATCGTCTGCCCAGGCCGTGTGTACCGTTGCGACTCGGATATCACCCACTCGCCGATGTTCCACCAGGTCGAAGGCCTGCTGGTCGATCGCGGCATCAACTTCGCCGACCTCAAGGGCACCATCGAAGAGTTCCTGCGGGTGTTCTTCGAGAAAGAACTGGCCGTGCGCTTCCGCCCGTCGTTCTTCCCCTTCACCGAGCCGAGCGCCGAAGTCGACATCCAGTGCGTGATGTGTTCCGGCAAGGGCTGCCGCGTGTGCAAGCAGACCGGCTGGCTGGAAGTGATGGGCTGCGGCATGGTCCACCCGAACGTGCTGCGCATGTCCGGCATCGACCCGGAAGAGTATCAGGGCTTCGCCTTCGGCATGGGCGCCGAGCGCCTGGCCATGCTGCGCTATGGCGTCAACGATTTGCGTCTGTTCTTCGACAACGACCTGCGGTTCTTGGCTCAATTCCGCTAGGCCCAATCGACGCAACTTTCAGGAGAACAGCATGAAATTCAGTGAACAGTGGCTGCGCGGTTGGGTAAACCCGCAAGTCTCCCGTGACGAACTGGTCGCCCGCCTGTCCATGGCCGGCCTCGAAGTCGACAGCGTGACCCCTGCTGCCGGCCAGTTCAGCGGCATCGTGGTGGGCGAGATCCTCACCACCGAACAACACCCGGACGCCGACAAGCTGCGCGTGTGCCAGGTAAGCAACGGCGCAGAGACCTTCCAGGTGGTCTGCGGCGCCCCGAATGCCCGCCCAGGCATCAAGATCCCGTTCGCCATGATCGGCGCCGAACTGCCGGGCGACTTCAAGATCAAGAAGGCCAAGCTGCGCGGCGTCGAATCCTTCGGCATGCTCTGCTCGGCTTCCGAACTGCAGATCAGCGACGAGAACGACGGCCTGCTGGAACTGGCCGCCGACGCCCCGGCAGGCCAGGACATCCGTCAGTACCTGAACCTGGACGACGCCAGCATCGAGATCGGCCTGACCCCGAACCGCGGCGACTGCCTGTCCATCGCTGGCCTTGCCCGTGACGTCAGCGCCCTGTACGACGTGCCGGTCACCCGCCCCGCGGTGCCAACCGTACCGGCTGCCCACGACGAAGTGCGCCCGGTCGAAGTCAGCGCCCCGGCCGCCTGCCCGCGCTACCTGGGCCGCGTGATCCGCAACGTCGACCTGAGCAAGCCGACCCCGCTGTGGATGGTCGAGCGCCTGCGCCGCAGCGACGTGCGCAGCATCGACGCCGCCGTCGACATCACCAACTACGTGATGCTCGAGCTCGGCCAGCCGATGCACGCCTTCGACCTCGCCGAAATCAACGGCGGTATCCGCGTGCGCATGGCCGAGGAGGGTGAGAAACTCGTCCTGCTGGACGGCCAGGAAGTTGCCCTGCGCGCCGACACCCTGGTGATCGCCGACCACACCCGCGCCCTGGCCATTGCCGGCGTGATGGGTGGCGAGCACAGCGGCGTCAACACCGAGAAGACCCGCGACCTGTTCCTCGAGAGCGCCTTCTTCGAGCCGATCTCCGTCGCCGGCAAGGCCCGTTCCTACGGCCTGCACACCGACGCCTCGCACCGCTACGAGCGCGGCGTGGATTCGCAACTGGCCCGTGAAGCCATGGAGCGCGCCACCGCCCTGGTGCTGGAGATTGTCGGCGGCGAAGCAGGCCCCATAGTCGAGGCCGTGAGCGAGCAGCACCTGCCGAACATCGCACCGATCACCCTGCGCGACGAACGCATCACTCAGATGCTCGGCATGCAAATGCAAGCCGCCCAGGTTGAGCAACTGCTCAACGCTCTGGAGCTGAAAACCAGTGCAAGTGGAGCAGGGGAGTGGACTGTCACCGTCCCAAGCCACCGCTTCGACGTCAGCCTGGAAGTCGACCTGATCGAAGAGCTGGCCCGCCTGTATGGCTACAACAACCTGCCGGTCCGTTACCCGCAGGCTCGCCTGGCCCCGCAAGCCCGCCCGGAAACCCGTGGCGAGCTGCCGAACCTGCGCCGCCTGCTGGTCGCCCGCGGCTACCAGGAAGCCATCACCTACAGCTTCATCGACCCGAAACTGTTCGAGCTGTTCACCCCAGGCGTGGAGCCGCTGCTGCTGGCCAACCCGATCTCCAGCGACATGGCCGCCATGCGCGCCTCGTTGTGGCCGGGCCTGGTCAAGGCCATGCAGCACAACCTCAACCGCCAGCAAGACCGCGTGCGCCTGTTCGAAAGCGGCCTGCGCTTCGTCGGCCAGCTTGGTGACCTCAAGCAGCAACCGATGATCGCCGGCGTCGTCACCGGCAGCCGCCTGCCGGAAGGCTGGGCCAATGGCCGCGACAGCATCGACTTCTTCGACGTCAAAGCCGACGTGGAAGCCCTGCTGGGTTACTCCGGTGCCCTGAGCGACTTCACCTTCGCCGCCGGCAAACACCCGGCCCTGCACCCCGGCCAGACCGCCCGCATCGAGCGCGACGGCAAGGAAGTCGGCTACCTCGGCGCCATCCACCCCGAGCTGGCCAAGACCCTCGGCCTCGACCGCCCGGTGTTCGTCTTCGAGCTGGTGCTCGGCGATGTGGTCGAAGGCCGCCTGCCGAAGTTCAGCGAACTGTCCAAGTTCCCGGAAACCCGTCGTGACCTGGCTTTGATCGCAGGTCGTGATGTAGCTTCTAGCTCGGTGCTTGAAGTAATTCGTGACAATGCGGGCGAATGGCTCACAGACCTCAGGCTGTTTGACGTCTACCAGGGTAAAGGCATTGATCCTGATAGAAAAAGCCTCGCCGTCGGCTTGACCTGGCAACATCCATCGCGCACTCTTAACGACGATGAGGTGAATGAAACCCTGCAAACCATCCTCACCTCGCTTGAACAAAGGTTGAACACCACGTTAAGGAAATAACGGCATGGGTGCTCTGACGAAAGCTGAGATGGCCGAAAGGCTGTACGAGGAGCTGGGGCTTAACAAGCGTGAGGCCAAGGAGCTGGTCGAGCTGTTTTTCGAAGAAATTCGGCACGCGCTTGAAGACAACGAGCAGGTCAAGTTGTCCGGTTTCGGCAACTTCGACCTTCGCGACAAACGCCAGCGGCCGGGCCGCAACCCTAAAACAGGGGAAGAGATCCCGATCACCGCGCGCCGCGTCGTCACCTTTCGTCCAGGGCAGAAGCTGAAAGCCCGGGTAGAGGCCTATGCTGGAACCAAGCCATAACGACGAGCTGCCCCCCATCCCGGGCAAACGCTACTTCACCATCGGTGAAGTCAGCGAGCTCTGTGCGGTAAAACCGCACGTGCTGCGCTACTGGGAGCAGGAATTCACGCAGCTCAACCCGGTGAAGCGCCGTGGCAACCGGCGGTATTATCAGCGCCAGGACGTGCTGATGATCCGCCAGATCCGCGCTTTGCTGTATGACCAGGGCTTTACCATTGGCGGGGCGCGGTTACGGCTCTCCAGTGATGAGGTCAAGGATGAGTCCAGCCAGTACAAGCAGCTGATTCGGCAGATGATTGCGGAGTTGGAGGATGTGTTGGTGGTTCTGAAGAAGTGACCTGGTTGGCGACGAGTGGAAATTTTTGAAAAAAAGCTTCCATTATTCAAAAGGTTAGGTTAAATTCTTCAACGTTCTCAGCGGTATCGAGAATGATGTCGGGGCGTAGCGCAGCCCGGTAGCGCACTTGCATGGGGTGCAAGGGGTCGAGTGTTCGAATCACTCCGTCCCGACCAAAAATCCCTAAAAAACCCAGTCATTTAGGTGGCTGGGTTTTTTTATGTTGGGAAAAATTATTATCTGGCCTGCATTTCTCGTTCTGCAGCGCACTGATCCGCGTGCCAACGATCCCACGCTGCCCTCTCGCTCTTGCAAGTTTCTGGGCATACCAGCCTGGGACGGATCAGGTGAATGTCCTCAGGCTCTTTGGCAAACACGTATTGGTGAGCATGTTCTATGATGATCTTCCTGATATGTCGGGCGATATCGGGATCAAGAATTTTCCCACGTTGCCAGCCTTTCTGGCCGATGCAAGTGTGGAGCAAGTGCTTTGGGCTTAATGGAAGGAGAATGTCGCCTTTATTCACACCCCAACCACCTCTAGTGTCATAGTTACGTGGGTCTTGGTAGTTGAGCTTGATTAGAGGATTATCTGAGGTTGGCCAGGAGATACCTGGAGGTGCATGCAGGATCGTCCACCGGTGTTTGGGTAGAATTTGGATTGTCTGCGTTAAAATGCGCTTCATGCTCCAGATCCACATTTGCCGCCCCACGATGGTCTCAACCCTTATGGCTCCTCCGCCCTCCGGCAGCGGTTCGATAAATGTCCTGAACAGCGAGGATGAGTCAATAACATCTGTGGCCGGCTGAGGTAACGGTACACCCTGCTGAATTGCATCCTCTATTTCATGAATAGAACGCTTCAGAACATCATCCATCAATGGTTTCAGCGTTTTATTTTGACGATGGATGAACTCCTTTAGTCGTGCTGGAGTACGGACATCTTGGGCCAATGCGAACCGCACCAAGCGTCTCCAATGCTCTGGGTCTAAGCGTTCCTCCTGCACAACCCTCCGAATTGCTTCCTGGGCAGGGCTCTCGAACTCTCGATCTAGCCAGCACTCAAACTCGTCAGTTTCCGCACCTCCGGCCCAATAGGTGTAAAGGTGCTTTTGGTAGCCAATTCCCTTTAAAGAATGTCTTTTCCAGGTTCTAACATTCTCGTTTGGTACGACTAACCGGTATGCAAGGACACTATTGTTATCTGCCCATTGCTTAAGATAGAGCTCAGGTACGTAGTGGTTGTCCTTGCGTAGCTGCTGCATTACAGAGTCCTTCTGATGGAGTTAACTTTTTATTCGCGCCAATTCGGTTTGTACGGGAGCAGCATTGTCCAGCGCAGCAATTCGTATCGCTCCCGATCACAACACGGTTTTAGCCATTGCTCATTGCACCTCGCCCACAGCTGGCGGCGATGCCTGCTATCAAAGCTAAACAGCGGCGAATCTGCTAGTTTGACAAGTTAAATTCAGCCTTCAATTGTTTTGAGTCTCTGCTTTAATCGCTCATTGAGCGACATGCCGTGCACGCCCGAGTGAATCTCGCGATGGCAAGACGGGCAGACAGCACCTACGTATCGAGGGTGGTCGAGGCCTCCGTCAGAGAGCCGATTTACATGATGCGGCTCCAGGTATGGGGTTCCATCCTTCTTAATGAAGGGGGCTGGCTTGTCGCAGCTTTCACATAAGCCTTTGGCACGCATGAGGACGTAGTGAGCGACCTTCCGGCTGCGCTGGTAAATTTTGCGATGCGCCGATTGGTCCATTGCATTCGTTACCGGCTTGCAGGCAGCCAGAGCGGCTATCCGAGCAGCAGCTAACGAATCTTCGAGTTCAACCTCCGTCCCCAACTCTGTTTCGATGTTCAGCTCTGGACTGCCCACAGGTACTAATCTGAATACAAGAGCAGTACGGTCCTTACCGTCAACATCCGGTTGGATTCGTTCAAAGACATCGGCGCAGCAGAACTCACCTACATAGCGGTTACCTTTTCCTTTACCGAGCGATGTGAACAGATGAAGCGCACGACCTGTCTCAGCATGCTCAGCGACAGCTCTGTTGCCACGGTTCAATTTCATAGGCCCACGCTTCCCTTCACCGGTGTAGAGAAACGCACCGTTGTCCCAGCTGTCGGCATAGCCATATTGCTCGCCACTATCGCCTGTAAACAAGAAAATCGCCGGGTGGGTAGCGGATGCCGCTATGCCGCTCTGCCGGCTACCCCCGAATGGTCCGTTGATTTCACTCACGCGATCGTAAATGGCCCCAGGCTCGAACTGCAGGACTGGTTCTAGACCAGTGCTCTGCAGCTCGATGATGGAAAATCCACGCTTTTCTAAATAGCGGTTTGTGAGGTGTCCGCCTGGGAATTGGCTAACTGCGATACCGGTAGCCAAGGAGACTATTTTCTTTGCTGGATACGATGTACCCCCTACAGCAATCGCGTAGCGGTGGGCAGGGTTCGTCTCCCAACCATGCCACTCTCGTCTTCCTCTAAAGTCGCGGTCAAACTCCAGCAAAGCCTCGACAATACGTTCCTTCGATACAGCTTTGATCGCCACGTGCGCTGCCCTTTGTCGCCGATGTTTGTAGGAAATTTCCCCATCGTCGCCAAAGTGATCAAACGGTTCAAGAAAAACTGGCAAAGCGCCACTGCGATCGTAGCGTCCGCGCGAGAGTTCGTATGCGTTTCAGGTCCATATTCGTTGTGGCAGCAGGCGTGCCCAGGGTCTACGGAATCGGATTTTCCCTCTTCCTTGTAGTCCGTTTCCGAAACATACTCCTACCCCTTACAGCCCGTTGCAGCCGCTGCATCACCCATCTAGTCTCGCCAAGTCGCTGCCAATTCAGCGACCGGTTTTGACAGACCGGGAAGATAGTAACGCGCGTGCATGGCCGTCTATGGTGGCTGTACGTGGGGCACCTCGGTGCGCCGGTTTCCTATTTTCCCGGTCTGTCAACCCGCGTACAGCTGCCACCTTTCTGTTTGACAGCAGAGAACGGTAGCTCCATTTGAAAATAGGAGCTCTACCATGCTGAAAATAGTCCCCGATCCACCCCAACACGACAAATACATCACCCACACCCTCGAAGACCTCCTGGTCCAGATCTCTGAATACCTCGTCTGCGCCCTGACCGTCAGCCAGCAGACCGTTCTGCTCCACGCCAAACCCCCAGGCCAGGTCCTGACCCTCGCCGCCATGCACGAAATCGACAGCGCCCGCACCCTGGTGGAAGTGGCGCTGAGCCGCGTGCAGTCCCGCCACTGACCTGGCGAGCCTGGGCTCGCACTTGATGTTTACCGATCAGGCCCCGCGCCGTTCGCGGGGCCGCAGGAGGAATGGTATGGATAAGGAATTGCAGATCCCGCGCATCAAGAAACTCGCCACCACTGGCGTCGGGCATTTCGGCGAAGGCGGGGAGGTGGGTGTGCAAGACCCGCTGTTCCGCGTGGTGGCGGGGAATCCGCTGGACCATGCGGTGGAGCAGGCGACTGTGCTGATGTGTGCGGTGCACAAGATCAGTGATCTGGCGATGGTGGATACTGATCATCTGCCTACGCTGCTGACGGCGGTACATTACCTCAGTGGCATGGCCAAGGCCTTGGCCCAGGATGTGAATCATGGGTTGATGGTTGGGCGGCGGGCTGAGTAGGGGAGGGTATCTGGCTGGGAGCTTGGTTGCCTCGGCGGGCGCTATCGCGGGGCAAGCCAGCTCCCACAGGGCTGTTCACCACCCGTCCTCTACGCGTTTGAGATTAGGCCGAGCCAGTCGCCACTACTTCCAGTTTCGTTAACTTTAGAGAGCCAAGCTACTATCAGGCTCAATAGCTCGATCAGCAACGTGATCGCGTCGACCAGTGAGTCCAATCGTCTGAGCTGGATGGAAATCCAGTACGCGGCCTGGGGCGTGCCGTAGTAGCGTTGTGCCTTCTGCCTAATGAGCATGGAGCCCTATCAATGACAGATCTTCACAACGAGTTTGCAGCAAGCCGATACTTCAACGCCGAAAGAATCGACAGGCGCGGTGCCGACGCGTTGGCCGGTCTAGCGGCCGGGCTCGTGGCTGATAATGTGGTCACTCAGGAAGAGGCGGTATTCCTCAAAGACTGGATCGAGCGAAACCTAGCTCATATCGACGACCCGGTGATAAACCTTCTCTACCGTCGATTGAGCTGCATGCTGGCTGACGGCAAGCTTGATGCAGAGGAGTCTGCTGACCTGCTGGGTATGCTCAAGAGGCTCGGTGGGGTTTCCCCTCAAGTGATCTCGTCCGCTACTTCTTCCCCAATCGTCTCGCGGCCGACTGATCTACCTTTCTGCGCGCCTCCGCCCTCGCTCTGCTTTGAAGGCAAAAACTTCGTTTTCACAGGGATCATGGCCTTCGGCCCGCGCAAGGACTGCCAGCAGCTAGTTACTGATCGCGGTGGAATTCTTGGCGGCGCGGTTAGCAAGAAGGTGGATTATCTAATCGTTGGCAGCATAGGCAACGAGCAGTGGCGCCATGCGTCATATGGAACGAAAATTCTCAAGGCTGTAGAACTTCGTGAAGCCGGAGCAGCAATAGCCATCGTTTCAGAGGACCATTGGCAGCAAGCCGTCTTCGGCTAATCCGCTTCTCTAGCCTGTCCAAGCATCCAGCGTGGATGGAATGCGAGTACCACGCCAACAATGCTCCGTAGTAGCGCTGTGCCGCCCAACGAGCCCGTTCCCACAGGCCTGCTTCCACAAATCAGCACCAAGGGCCTGCCCCCACGTTTCGGCAAGCCGCTACGGCGCCAGGTTTACCCCGTTACAGCGCCCCTTGGTGGCGAAATCGTTGATCTGCCGCGCCTTGTTCACCGACATCAGGATCGTGCAGCCGCCAGGATGGGCCACGTCGTCCCAGTAGTTGGTATGGACCATCACGTTGCCTTGCATCTCGGCGGTGCTGCCTACCACCTCCTTTTGCACGTAGGTGGTATCGCGGTACCAGCCCAACTGCACCCCAGCGCCGTCGGGCAACGGCTCCATGCGCATGGGCGGGCCGAAGAAGTCGATGGCCTGCTTGGCGTCGCGCCCTTGCCATTGGTTGCCCGCCATCAGCTCCGGCAGGGTCGGGATGCAGCCGGCCAGCGCAGGCAGCAACAGGCCAAGGATCAGCAGATGGCGCGTGCTCATCGTGGGGTGTTCGCCAGCATGTCGTCCAGCTCCTGCACCGCCTGGCTGTTGGCCTGGACGCCAATCAACTGGATGAACATGGCCTGGATGGTGGCGACCATCTTCGCCGCCGGCATCTTGCCGAGCGACAGCATCTGGTTGCGCGCGCGGTTATCGGGGGCGCAGACGAAGGCGAAGGTGCGCTGCAACCAGTAGTCCTTTGGTGCGACCCAGTCTTTGGCGTTGGTTTTCACATCGCGCACGGCGCCGTCGAAGCGACGTATCACCCGGGCGCTGTCCAGGCGGATCTGGCGCTGTTTGCATTTGACCTGCACCTCGTAGGCGGCGAGGGTCGGGAAGGCCGGGTCTTCGAACAGCTGCATGACCTGGGCCGATTGCACGCCACCGGGCTTTTGCATGATGCCGGCGGCATCGGCGACATACACCTCGTTGTGCAGGCGTTCGCCTTTGCCGTAGATGATCCAGTAGTCGCCCGAGGCGGGGGCGGCGAGGGCCGGGGTGCTGCAGGTGAGGGCCAGGATGGCCAGCCATTGGCAGAGGGGTGGAGTTTTGTGACCCATGGAGTCCTTTCCTGGTTATTGTAATCAAGAAGGGACTATACGAGCGCTGGGTGAGCAGGGTCGATTAGGGCGGTTGTGCTAATGGCAAAGGGCCTGTGGCGTTCAGATGCGGTAATACAGAGCGTCCGTGAAAAGTTAGAGCAGGCGCCTGTGCCGATTGAACGGCAAAGGGTATGTAGTCCCGTTCTGAAACATGTAACGGTGGGCTTGGCCCTGATTTCCCTCAAGCGATTCTGCTGTACCATTCCCTTGGTCAGACCGCACATGCGGCAGCTGTCGCATGGTCCGGATGAAGGAGCAAAACATGTCCAAATCAAGGGTAAAAGTGGCCCTTCTAGCCGCCGAGCGCGAAGCGCAGGAGGCCAAAAGAGCCTTTCTCGAGCTTGTGCATGCTGACATTACCGAACACCCCGAACGTATCCAGCCCATTCCGGCATCGTTACTGAATCGCATGGCGCATCTTCGGGCCCGGGCGCAAACGAATCGCGAGCGTAACGAGCTGCTAGAGGGTTGAGACATGCCGTCAGGGACGATGACGATAGTCAACGACTGGGCGCTGTTCGGCCATCCGCTTTTTCTCGGACGCTTCGAAGCGCTGATTGCCGAAGCTGAGATACTGGCTGCTAAAGACCCGAACGGATTTCATCAGCATCCCCATTTCAAGCTTCTGGAGAAGGTCGATACCTCCATCATGGAGCGCGTTCCGGAAGATCCCAGTTCCAGGATCTACCTTCAGGGCAATACGCTCGGCAAAAATTGTCGGCACTGGCGCAGGGTGAAAGCCGGGCTTCCCAATCGATATCGCCTTTTCTTCCAGTACCGTTGCGACGCACCTAAAAGCATTATCTATGCATGGCTGAACGACGAGGCGACCCTTCGCAAAGATGGCTCTCGAACCGATGTCTATGCGGTTTTCAGGGGGATGCTCAAGCATGGCGCGATGCCGGGCACCTTCGCTAACCTTCTCGAGGCATCCCGCCCAGTGCCTGAGCATGGCTGAGCAAATCTGTTCCTTTTCGATGAAGCCAACCGGCCTCTCAGTTCAAGGGCGTCAGTTCGCGTTCGAACGGTAGTACTGGCCCAGACCGTGAACAGGTAACCGCTGCGGCACGGATTGCGTAACTCAGTACTGCGTCGATCATTGCGCGATCGAGCGTCGCCAACGTTGTTGGGTTGTCCTTGCCCAGCCGCGACAGGCAGGCAAGCACCGCCGCCTGGAAAGTATCACCAGCACCCACTGTATCGCTAACCGGCAACGAAGTATCCGCCGGCCGCTGCCATGATCCATGCGCGCAATGCACGCTGGCACCGTGAGCACCATGGGTGATGAGCACCAGCCGGCAACGTTCGTTCAACCAGCCTCGGGCCACGTCACGCGCTTCTCGACCTGGATAGAGGGTGCCGATGTCTTCCTCACTGGCCTTGATCACATGCGCATGCCCGGCAAACGCTTCCACCTGCCGCCGCCACAGCGCCACATCCGGCTGCGGATTAAGCCGCACATTCGGATCCAGGCTGATCAAGCGCCGGTCCCGCTCGCGCTCCACCAGCGCCATCAGCGTATCGGCCACGGGCTGCACCACCAGGGTGTACGAGCCCACATGCAACCCCCGCACACGCTCATCCAGCTCCGGCAGATGCTCCAGTTTCACCTGCCGATCCGCACACCCTTCACCACGAAACTGATACTGCGCCGAGCCATCGGCATCCAGCCCGACCATGGCCAGTGTGGTCGGCGCAGCGCTGGTTACCACATAGCGGCAGTCCACCCGTTCCTCTTCCAGCACCCGGCGTAGCCGGGCACCGAGGTAGTCGCTGGACAACCCGCCGAACAACGCCGACGCCACGCCTAGCCGGCGCAGGCCGACGGCGACGTTGAACGGCGACCCGCCGGCAATCGCGGTAAACCCCAGCTCGCTGCTGCGGGTGCTGTTTTCCAGGCTGAAGACATCGAACAGGGCCTCGCCACACACCAGGTACATGCAGTTCTCCAGAACGATTGATAAGGGCAGGATACCTGCGCTCAGCGCGCAGGCAGTTGATCCCGGTAGCGTTGATAGGCAACCTCGTACTCGGCCTGTTGCGCCGGGCGGGGCAGGGTGCGGGTGCTTTCGTCGAGGGCGACGCAGCGTTGACACAGGGTTTCGAGGCTATCGCCTTGGCCCAGCTGGCGGCCTAGGCTCCAGGCGGACTGAAGCGCGGCGCCCAGGGCGGCGGCTTCGGTCTGTTGGGGGCATACCACCGGCAGGCCGAGCAGGTCGGCCAGCACCTGTCGCCACAACGGGCTTTTCGCCGCGCCGCCGACCAAGCGGATTTCGCTGCCTGGCAGGCCGCTGGCGCGCAGCAGGTCGAGGCCGTAACGCAGGCTGAAGCCGGTGCCTTCGAGCACGGCCCGGCAGAGGTTGGCGCTGGTCAGGTTGGCGCTGGTCATGCCGTGCAGGCTGGCCGTGGCTTCGGGCAACGCGGGCACGCGTTCGCCGTCGAAGAAGGGCAGCATCAGCAGACCGTCGGCGCCGATCGGGGCTTGGGTGGCGAGCTCAGTGAAACGGTCGAGGTCGAGTTCCAGCAGGTCGCGCACCAGGGCGCAGGCGCTGGTGAGGTTCATGGTGCAAATCAACGGCAGCCAGCCGCCGCTGGAGGCGCAGAAGGTCGCCACTTCGCCCTGGGCGCTGACGTGGGGCTGGTCGGCATGGGCGGCCAGGGTGCCGGAGGTGCCGAGGCTCAGGGTGATCATGCCGGGGGCGATATTGCCGGTGCCAATGGCGCCGAGCATGTTGTCGCCGCCGCCAGTGGCTACCCAGGTCTGTAGGCTCAGGCCGAGGGCAGTGGCGGCCTGCGCGCGCAGGGTGCCGATGCAATCGCCGGATTCGACCAGTTCAGGCAGCGCAGCCAAAAGATGTTCGCCTGGCTCGATGTGCTGAAGGACATCAGGCGCCCAGGCGCGGCGGCGCACATCGTAGTAGCCGGTGCCGGAGGCGTCGCCGGGCTCAGTAAAGACGCGACCGCTCAGCCAGTAATTCAGGTAGTCGTGGGGCAGCAGGATATGGGCGAGGCGGGCGAACAGTTCGGGATGTTGGCGCTTGGTCCACAGCAGCTTGGAAATGGTATAGCCCGGCGCGATCACCAGCCCGAGGCGTTCAAGCGAGCCTTGGGCGCCGCCGAGGGTATCGAGCAACTCCGCGTTCTCAGGCGCGCTTTCGGTGTCGCACCAGAGCTTGGCCGGGCGCAGCACCTGGCCTTGGGCGTCGAGCAGCACCAGGCCGTGTTGCTGGCCGGACACTGCCAATGCGCGAATGGCTTGGCCATCCACACCAGCTTCGCGCAAGGCAGCGGACACCGCCGTGCGCAGGGCTTGCAGCCAGTCGGCCGGGTCCTGTTCGCGTCGTCCATCGCGACCTTGGGGCGGTGCATGGGCAGCGCTGCCCAAGCCCAGCACCTGGCCGCTGCCAGCGTCCAGCACCAGGGCCTTGGTGCCCTGGGTGCCGCAGTCGATGCCGAGGAACAGTCCGTCCATTTCGAAAGCCTCCGTGTCAGTCGCCAAGGACCTGGCGCAGGGTTTCACTCACGCCGACTTCGCGCAAGCTGTCGTACAGGCGCTCGAAGGCGCTGACGAAGGCTTTGGACGCGGGGATCGCCGTGCCGAAGATCGCCTCGTCGCCGAGCACCCGGGCGGCCAGGCCGTCACGCTGCGCCACCCGTGCCTGGCAGTCGGCGGCGCGGGGGTCGGGGATGCTGTAGCGCGTGCCCTGTTCGTCCTCGCCGCGCAGGTACAGGGCCCAGGCGGCCACCACCAGGGCCACGCGCTCCAGGGGCTTGCCGTCGGCGATCAGGCGGTTGGCGGTGGGCACGATGAACTTGGGGAATTTCGACGAGCCGTCGGAGCACACGCGCTCCAGCTGGTCGGCGATGGCGCGGTTGGCGAAGCGTTCGGTGAGGCTGTGCTTGTAGCGCGTCAGGTCGATGCCCGGTACCGGGGCCAGTTGCGGGGTTACGTCCTGGTCCATGAAGGTGCGCATGTAGCGCTGCAGCAGCGGGTCGGCGAGGGTTTCGTGGACGAAGCGGTAGCCTTGCAGAAAGCCCAGGTAGGTGAGGGCCAGGTGGCTGCCGTTGAGCAGCTTGATCTTCATTGCTTCATAGGGCGTGACGTCGTCGGTGAACTGCACGCCGACCTGCTCCCAGGCCGGGCGACCGGCGACGAACTTGTCTTCCACCACCCATTGCAAAAACGGCTCGCACACCACCGGCCAGGCATCGTCGACGCCGTGGCGCTCGAGCAGCTGCTGACGGTGGGCCGGGCTGGTCATCGGGGTGATGCGGTCGACCATGGCATTGGGGAAGCTGACGTGGCCGTCGATCCAGCGGGCCAGGTCGTGGTTCTGCAGGTGGGCGAAGGCCAGCAGGGCCTTGCGGGCGACGTCGCCGTTGTGCGGCAGGTTGTCGCAGGACATCACCGTGAACGGCCCGCTGCCGGCCTCGCGGCGGCGGCGCAGGGCTTCGCAGAGGAAGCCGAACACGCTCTGTGGGGCTTGTGGGTTGGCCAGGTCGTGCTGGATCTGCGGCAGGTCGGCGCGGAATTCGCCGGTGCTGTCGTCGATGCAGTAGCCGCCTTCGGTGATGGTCAGCGAGACGATGCGGATGTCGGGTTCGGCCAGTTTGGCCAGCAGTGCTTCGGCGCCGTCCTCGGCCAGCAGCATGCCGTTGATCGCGGCGATCACGCGGACCTGGGTGTCGGGTTGGTCGCCCAGTTCGAACAGGGTGTAGAGGTGGTCTTGCGCGGCCAGGGCATCGCGCATGGCGCGGTCTTCGCGGCGCAGGCCGGCGCCGCAGATGGCCCAGTCGAGGCCTTCGCCCAGGTTCATCAGGGCATCGGTGTAGGCAGCCTGATGGGCGCGGTGGAAGCCGCCGACGCCGATGTGCACGATGCCCTGGCGCAATTGGCTTGGGTCGTAGCTGGGGCGGGCGACCGAAGGGGGGAGGTGGTCGAGGTTGGGGGTGATTAGTTTCATGCTGGGGGCATTCCTTTCGAGGTCGTAGGCCGTTGAGGCTGTTGATCGCGTGATGGCGACGAGGTGCTTGGCGGTAGTTTTGTAGCGCTCTCGAGATCGAGCGCCGCCCGCGCGGCGCATCGCTGGCAAGCCGGCTCCCACATTTGTTTCGGGCCAGTCAATCCTGTGAGGTCTCCACTGTCCGCCTTGGTGCATGTCTCAAGTCTGGTGGTGCGGCATCAGCGCCAATGCTGAAACCGCGTCGTACAAACAAGGCGGACAGTGGAGATGGACCAGAAGTAACTGGCCCGAAACAGATGTGGGAGCTGGCTTGCCAGCGATGCGCCGCGCGGGCGGCGCTCGATCTCATAGGCGCCACAACCCTCTCGGCGAACACCTCAGGCCACCTTCTGCGAGCGCTTGTCGATCGCCTGCCCATTGCTATCAAACAAATGGCAATGGCCCGGATCAAAGCCCAACTCCAGCCCCTCACCAAACCCCGGCGCAAAGTCCCCGCGCACGCGCACGGTGAGCATCTCGCCGGACGCGGCACGCACATGGCAGTAGCTGTCGCTGCCCAGCCGCTCGCTGACATCGGCCGTCACCTGCAGCGAGCCCGGCGTGCCCTGGCACACCGGGCTGATGCTCAGGTGCTCGGGCCTGATCCCCAGGGTCACCTGGCTGCCGGTATGCAGCTCGCCCGCGCACAGCGGCAGGGCGATGCGCGCACCGCATTCGAGTGCCACCTCGCACTGGTTGCCCTGGTTACGACTCAGGTGTCCGCGCAGGAAGCCCATCTTCGGTGTGCCGAGAAAACCCGCGACGAACAGGTTGGCCGGATGGTGGTACAGCTCCAGCGGCGAGCCCACTTGCTCGACGCGTCCGCCGTTGAGCACCACCACCTTGTCGGCCAGGGTCATGGCCTCGACCTGGTCGTGGGTCACGTAGATCATGGTCGCGGCCAGCTCCTGGTGCAGGCGCGCCAGTTCCAGGCGCATCTGCACGCGCAGGGCGGCGTCGAGGTTGGACAGCGGCTCGTCGAACAGGAAGATCTTCGGGTTGCGCACGATGGCGCGGCCGATCGCCACCCGCTGGCGCTGACCGCCGGACAGCTGGCGCGGCTTGCGTTCGAGCAGCGGTTGCAGCTCGAGGATGCGCGCGGCGTTGTCGACCTTGGCGGTGACCTCGTGCTTGGCGACGCCGGCCAGGTCCAGGGCGAACGACAGGTTCTTGCGCACGGTCATGTGCGGGTACAGGGCGTAGGTCTGGAACACCATGGCCAGGTCGCGCTTGGCCGGGGCGGTGTCGGTGATGTCGGCGCCGTCGAGGGTGATGCTGCCGCTGCTGACCTCCTCGAGGCCGGCGATCAGGCGCAGCAGGGTGGACTTGCCGCAGCCGGACGGGCCGACGAACACCACGAACTCGCGATCGCGCACGTCCAGGTCGATGCCCTTGATGATGGCGTGGCCATCGAAGCCTTTGTGCAGGTTGCGGATTTTCAGGTCAGCCATGGCTAGTCACCTCTGTGGTGGCCGGTTGATTGAATGAGGGGCTGTGGGGATCACTGGCTGGCAAAGGGGCCGCTTTGCGGCCCATCGCTGGCAAGCCAGCTCCCACAAGGGAATTGCGAAGCCAGGTCATTTCACAGCCCCGAAGGAGAGCCCGCGCACCAGCTGCTTCTGGCTGATCCAGCCAAAGATCAGGATCGGTGCGCAGGCCAGGGTCGAGACGGCCGAGAGCTTGGCCCAGAACAGCCCTTCGGGGCTGGAGTAGGAGGCCACCAGCGCGGTCAGCGGGGCGGCGGCGGACGAGGTTAGGTTGAGCGACCAGAACGCCTCGTTCCAGCACAGGATCAGCGACAGCAGCAGGGTCGAGGCCAGTCCGCCGCGGGCGATCGGCAGCAGCACGCGGACGATCTCCTGCCAGGTGCCGGCGCCATCCAGGCGCGCGGCTTCGAGGATGTCCACGGGGATGTCCTTGAAGTAGGTGTACACCATCCACACGACGATCGGCAGGTTGATCAGGGTGTAGACGATGACCAGCGCCAGGCGCGAGTCGAGCAGGCCGAACTGCTTGGCCAGCAGGTAGATCGGCATCAGCACACCCACCGGTGGCAGCATCTTGGTCGACAGCATCCACAGCAGCGTGCGCTTGGTGTGGCGGGTTTCGAAGAAGGCCATCGAATACGCCGCCGGCACGGCGATCAGCATGCACAGCAGGGTCGCCGAGAACGAGATCAGCACCGAGTTCCAGGCGTAGGCGAAGTAGTCGCTGCGCTCATTGATGTGCAGGTAGTTCTCCAGCGTCGGCGCGAAAATGAACTGCGGCGGCGTGGCGAAGGCGTCCAGCTCGGTCTTGAAGCTGGTCAGCAGCATCCAGAAAATCGGGAAGAAGATCACCAGGGCGATGGCCCAGCACAGCAGGCCGAGCAGGGCGTTCTTCAGGGTGCGGGTTTGCTTGAGTGTCAGCATGGCGGGCTCCTCAGCTGCGCGCGGTGAGGTTCTTGCCGATCATGCGAACCAGCACGATGGCGGCGATATTGGCGATCAGCACGGCGATCAGGCCACCGGCCGAGGCCATGCCGACGTCGAACTGCAGCAGCGCCTGGTTGTAGATCAGGTAGGCGAGGTTGGTGGACTCGTATCCGGGGCCGCCGCTGGTGGTGGTGAAAATCTCGGCGAATATCGACAGCAGGAAGATGGTCTCGATCATCACCACCACGGCGATGGGCCGCGCCAGGTGCGGCAGGGTCAGGTGCCAGAAGATCGCCAAGGGGCCTGCGCCGTCCAGGCGCGCGGCTTCCTTCTGTTCCTGGTCCAGGGACTGCATGGCGGTCATCAGGATCAGGATGGCGAACGGCAGCCACTGCCACGAGACGATCAGGATGATCGACAGCAGCGGGTAGTGCGCCAGCCAGTCCACCGGTTGCGCGCCGAACAGGCGCCACACGGCGGCGAGGATGCCGGACACCGGGTGGAAGATCAGGTTCTTCCACAGCAGCGCGCTGACCGTGGGCATGATGAAAAACGGCGAGATCAGCAGTACCCGCACCACGCCGCGGCCCCAGAACTCGCCGGCCTCCAGCAGCGCGGCGATCAGCACGCCGAGCACCACGCTGATCGCCAGCACGCTGCCGACCAGGGTCAGGGTATTCAGGGCGCCGGGCACGAAGCCCGCGTCGGTGACGAAGAAGGCGAAGTTCTCCAGGCCCACGAACTGGTTTTCGCCGGGGTACAGCAGGTTGTAGCGGATCAGCGAGAAATACAGGGTCATGCCCAGGGGCACGATCATCCACAACAGCAGCAGCGCCACCGAAGGGCTGACCAGGAACCAGCCGGGGCCGACGCGGCGTTTGCCGGGGCGCGCGGTGGCGAGGCTCGGGGTGTCGAGGGCCGATGTGTTCATGGCGACTCCGTGTGCGGCAAAAAGGGGCGGTCACCGCGCCGGGGTTCGGCGCGGTTGGTGGCGGTAGGGGTTACTTGGGGTAACCGGCGCGCTTCATCTCGCGTTCGGTGGACTGCTGGGCGGCAGCCAGCACCTGCTCCACCTTCATTTGCCCGGTGAGGGCGGCGGCGAACAGCTTGCCGACCTGGGTGCCGATGGCCTGGAACTCGGGGATGGTCACCAGCTGGATGCCCACGTAGGGCACGGGCTTTAGGGTGGGGTGGTTGGGGTCGACGCGCTTGAGTGATTCGAGGGTGACCTTGGCGAATGGCGCGGCGGCCAGGTACGCGTCGTTGTAGGTCGAGGCGCGGGTGCCGGGCGGCACGTTGGCCACGCCTTCTTTCTCGGCCACCAGCTTGCCGTAGGCCTCGGAGGTGGCCCAGGTGGCGAACGTTCTGGCGGCGTCCTTGGATTTGGAACTGGTGGGGATCGCCAGTGCCCAGGAATACAGCCAGGTGGCGCCCTTGTCGGTGACTTCCTTGGGCGCAAAGGTGAAGCCGACCTGGTCGGCGACCTTGCTCTGGGTCTTGTCGGTGACGAACGAGCCGGCGACGCTGGCGTCGACCCACATCGCGCACTTGCCGCTGTTGAACAGCGCGAGGTTTTCGTTGAAACCGTTGCTGGAGGCGCCGGGCGGGCCGTATTGCTTGAGGGTGTTCACATAGAAGTTCAGCGCGTTCTTCCACTCGCTGCCGCTGAACTCGGGTTTCCATTGCTCATCGAACCAGCGCGCGCCGAAGGCGTTGGCCACGGTGCCGATCAGCGCCATGTTCTCGCCCCAGCCGGCCTTGCCGCGCAGGCACAGGCCGTACTGGCCCTGGTCGGGCTTGTTGAGCTTGGCGGCGAACTCACCGAGCTGGGTCCAGGTCGGTTGCTCGGGCATGCTCAGGCCGGCTTGCTGGAACAGGTCCTTGCGGTAGTAGGTGATCGAGGCTTCGGCGTAGAAGGGCAGGGCGTACAGCGTGCCATTGGCCGAGAGGCCGTTGCGTACCGAGGGGAACACGTCGTCGAGGTTGTAGTCGGCGGGCAGGTCGGTCATCGGTGCCAGCCAGCCCTTGGCGCCCCACAGCGCGGCTTCGTACATGCCGATGGTCAGCACGTCGAACTGGCCGCCCTGGGTGGCGATGTCGGTGGTCAGGCGCTGGCGCAGCACGTTCTCTTCGAGCACCACCCACTTGAGCTGGATGTCCGGGTGCTGCTGTTCGAACACCTTGGCCAGGCGCTGCATGCGGATCATGTCGTTGTTGTTGACCGTGGCGATGGTCAGGGTGTCGGCGGCCTGGGCATGCAGCGGCAGGCTGAGGCAGGCGGCGGCCAGGCAGGCCTTGATCGAGTCGTTCATCAGTGAACTCCCTTATTGTTTTTGTATCGCTCGGCGCTGATTACACCCGTGCACGGCGATGCCGACAAAGCCTCGCCTGCACCTTGGCTGATACTTTTTTGCAGTGCTTGGACGGAGGCCGATGCGCGCCCCATCGCCGGCAAGCCGGCTCCCACAGGGATGGCGCTGGCTTGAAGGCGCTGCGGTCGGGGTGGGAGCCGGCTTGCCGGCGATGGGCTGCAACGCAGCCCCAAGGCTCAGGCGCGGTTCTGCTCGGTCAGCCGCTGGGTCACCAGGCTGCGGTAGTCGGAAGGGGTCATGCCCTTGAGTTGCAGGAAGCGCCGGTTGAAGTTCGACAGGTTGCTGAAGCCCGATTCGAAGCACACCTCGGTCACCGGCAGCTCGCCCTTGGCCAGCAGCTCGCACGACTTGCTCACCCGCAGCCGGTTGACGAACTCTACGAAGCCGCGCCCGGCAGCTTGCTTGAAAAACCGCGAGAAGTAGGTCGGCGTCATGCCCAGGTGCTCGGCGACCTGGTTCTGGGTCAGGTCCTGGGCGTAGTGCTGGAAGATGTAGTCCACCGCCCGGTTGATGCGCTCGACGTTGTGTTCGTCGGCCAGCTGCGAAGAGGTCACGGTGGACAGCAGTTGGTAGTCCTCGCAGGCGGCGAGCTGTTCCATGAGGATAAAAAAGTATCCCAGGCGGGTCATGCCGCGGCTGTCGGCGATGCGTTGCAGCAGTTGGCGGCTCTCGTTGATCAATGCCGGGTCGCGGAACTCGATGCCATAGCGCGCCCGGGCCAGCAGCGGGGCCAGCTGGTTGAGCTCGGCGAACACCTGGCTGCCGTGTTCAAGTACCTGGTCGGTGAAGTTGACCAGCATGTCGCGCTTGCCCACCACCTCGTCGGGGCCGACCTGGCTGATCCAGTTGTGCGGCAGGTTGGGGCCGGTGAGGAACAGCGTGTCGGGGGCGAAGTTGCCGATGTAGTCGCCGATGAACACCTTGCCGGCGCTGGCCACGATCAGGTGCAGCTCGTATTCCTTATGGAAGTGCCAGCGCACCAGCGGGCTGGGGAAACCGTGCTGGCGGTAGATCAGCGAGGCGCCTTCGTGGTCGTCCATCAGCTCGTAGGACGGGTCGGTGACTTTACTTGTTCTGGGCATGGCGGTGGCTGGGCCTGGAGGGGCGAGGTGTCATCCTAGCCTGAAGTGGCGAAGCAGGGCAGCGCACAGTTCTGTAGGTGCGTGCCTTGCGATGGACTTATGCGGCCGCTTGCTCAGGCAGATTTTGTAGGTCCTACAGCCGTTCTTCCGTTGTTCGTGTAGTCCTTTTCCTAAAGGTACCTTTTCCACTCGCCGGGCCGTTGTAGCGAGTGGGTAGGCCCTTTAGTCTCGCCCTGCTCGTCGTGTTTCGCCGTCCGGGGTTGGCCGGGCCTTTGGGCAGAGCGCCGCGCAAGGATCGCGCGGTTTGGCCCGCTGGCCCCGGGCGGTGAGACGCGGCGGGCTCTTTCATTTTTCAGGGGGTGGGTCATGGACAAGGACGAACAAGCAAAGGGCAGCGGCGAACTGAAAATCGTCAGCCTGGTCGGCCGTACCCGACGCCGGTCGGTACGCGACTGGGTGCAGGCGATACCGGGGTTGCCGACGGCCGAGGTGCTGCAGGAAACGTCGATCATCCTGGGCTGTATCACCGCGCTCACGTACCAGGCGTTGAGCCAGCCGAAACAGGCACAGACGCTGATGCGCGCAACGTACTACCTCAGCGGGATGGCCAAGGCGATGATCGACGGGCAGTTGCCGGCAAGCAAGGAACAGGGTGACAGTTGAGCAGCGCTGCAAACGCAAGAGCCGCTTTCGAGCAATCGAAAGCGGCTTTTTGTTTACTGCAGGCAAGCGATCAGCCGTGCAATCAACTTACCCCGGCCAACCGCTTGATCTGCTCGGCGAAGTCCTTCTCGGCAATCTTCACCTCCACCAGTACTGGCCGCTGCACCACCATCAGCAACTGCGGCAGCAAGCGCTCCAGCTCGTCCACCGTTTCCACCCGATACCCCAGCGCGCCATACCCGCTGGCCAGCGCGGTGTAGTCCAGCGCTGGCAGGGTATCGAACGGCGCGAATTCACCTTCGGGCGTGAACGCATCAGGGTCGACGAAGGCCTGCTCGATCGCATATACCTGGTTGCTCATCACGAACACCACGGCATTGACCCTGTTGCGCGCCAGCGCCGCCAGCGACTGGCTGACCATCATGAACCCGCCATCACCGGCCACCACCACCGGGCGCCGGCCACTTCCCAGCGCCACGCCCAGGGCGCAGCCGGTCTCGTGGCCGAGCGAGCCCCAGATGGCATCGGAGATGAAGCTGCCGCGGGGCATGCCGTTGATGTTGCTGGCCACGTACAGCGACGAGCTTTCGCCGAGGATCAGCGTGCTGGTCTGCCACAGGCGATGCTCCTGGGCGAAGTTCACCAGGCTGTCGAAGAAGCTTGCATAGCTCAGCGCGCTGGGCACCGCGCCGCTGCCCAGCAGCGGGCGCGAGGCGGCCAGGGCCGTGCCTGGGCGGGGGAACTGGGTGTCCACCTTCAGGGCCTTGAGCAGGGCGTCGACATAGTCGGGCAGGCGCACGTTGGGGTAGTAGTCGGCGCCGGCGCGGGCCAGCTCGCAGTTCACCTGGACGATTTCGCCATAGCGGGCCTTGAGCAGGTCCAGGTAGTCGTCGGTGAAGATCACGCCGATGGCCAGGATGCAGTCGCAGGCATCCACCTGGGCTGATGTTTCCGGGCGCGAGGCGGGGCCGGCGTAGGTGCCGATGAACGGTGCCTGGCTTTCGTCGAGCACGGTCTTGGCGTCGAGGGTGGTGGAGAAGGGCAGGCCGCAACTGTCGATCAGGCGTTGCACGGCGTCCTGCAGGCCGTAGCGGATGATTTCCACGCCCAGCAGCACCAGCGGCTGGCGCGCCGTGGCCAGACGTTGCACGGTGGCCTCGACCAGGCTTTGCAAGGCTTGGGGGTTGGACGGGCGCGGGGCTGGGGTCAGCTGGCCGTGGGGGCGGCTGACCTCGGCGCCCCAGATGTCCTGGTAGGCTTCCAGGTAAATGGGCTGGCGGTGGGTGAGGGCGGCGATCAGCGCGTTGTCGATCTGCCAGGGCGCGCGGTGCGGGTCAGCGAGGATCTCGCAGGCCACGGTCACCTGCTCCAGCACGTTGCGATCGGCCTCGAAGTTGCCGGTGGAGTGATGGAACAGCACGTTCTGGGCATTGGCCTTGAGCCGGTCGCTGGTCGAGGGGCTGGCGGAGATCACCACCACCGGGTTGCGCTCCACATAGGCGCCGGCGATGGCGTTCACCGCGCTGAAGGTGCCCACGCCGTACTGCAGCGACACCGCGCCCAGGCCGTGCACCCGGGCGTAGCCGTCGGCGCTGTAGGCGGCGCCCATCTCATAGACTTCGCCCACGGCGTCGATGCCGTCGAAGGCGTCCAGCGCGCTCATGAACCTGGAGCAATAATCCCCCGGCACCTGGAACACCTTGTCCAGGCCCAGTTCCTTGAGCCGGGTCAGCAGGTAGTCGGCCACGGTGAAGGTGCTCATGGCTTGACCCCCGCACAGATGGCCTGGGTGATTGCTTCGAGCACCTGCGGCGCGTGGCCGGGCATGGGCGGCGTGGCGTAGTCGATCTCTTCCGGTGCCGGGGTCGGCAGCAGTTGGTAGGAGGCCGGCAGCCAGTTGGGGCGCGGCAGTTCGAAGAACTCCTGCAAGGCGGACTCGGCGGTGGTCAGCGCGCCTTCGACCCAGCCCTGGCCATAGGAATAGGCCTCGCCGACGATGAACACCTGCTGGTCCTTAACCGGGTGGCGCATCTTCTGGATGATCAGGTCCAGGCGGTAGTTGGCCTTCCACTCGTGCCAGCCGCCACCGTAGGGGTCGGCATCCCAGGCGTGGTACACGGCGCTGTAGGGTGCCGGCAGCTCGACCTGGGCGTGCAGCTGAGTGACCTGGCGCTGGGCGATGCGCACCATCTCGTCGCTGATCTGGAACTGCGTGCGCGGCACCACCGCGTCACTGGCGATGCGCCCTTCGAGGCTGCGCGGGGTGTAGCCGATGAATTCGGGGCCGTCTTCCAGGCCTTTCCAGAACGGTACGGTGCCGATGTCGTTGTAGGAGGCCATCAGCAGCGAGTTGAAGGTGTTCTCGCCACCTGCCTGATCGCACTCCGTGCCCATGTAGTAGCACTGGCGGATCGGCAGGTCGGTGACCGAGCGCCCGGCCACCAGGCCCAGGTTGCGCCACCAGGGTTGCTCGTAGGCCAGGAACAGCTTGAACGCCGACTGCACCAGCACCGAGCCGAGGTTGTCCTTGAGCCATGGATCGTCGAACAGCGGCGAGTCGATCAGCTCCAGCGCGCGGCGCGGCAGGGCGAGGATCACCTGGCGGGCGTGGACGATGTCCTCGCCTTCGAGGTCGTGGGTCTTGCCGTTGACGGTTTCGGTGTGGCGCAGGTGCAGGCGGTAGGGGTACTCGGTGTCGTCGCTGTAGCTCAGGGCGGCCAGGCGGCGGTTCATCTGGATGCGCTGGTCGGCGGGCACCAGGCCGCCGGCCTGTTCGCTGAAGCGCTGGGCCAGGGTCAGCGGCAGGCTTTGGAAGCCATCCTTGAGCGTGCGGAACACGGTGGCGTCGCTGTATTCGGTGGCGGGCAGCTGGGTCACGGCGCTGGCGTTGGCGACGTTGGCCTCGTAGCCACCGGCGTCCTTCATGAACTGGTAGCCCTCGTTGCTCAGCACGCGGTAGAGCAGGTCCCAGAAGCCGTAGCGCCAGATCGGTTTGCCGAACACCTGCACCTGCATCTGCTCGGCCAGGCTCAGCTTGTCGAAGCCGGGGTAGATACTGTTCATCACGTTGACCTGGAGGTCTTCGGGGTTGTAGCCGCGCTCGGTCCAGCCCAGGTCGTAGGGAATCTTGTGCGGCGCTTCGACGAAGTCGCGGAAACGGAAGCGCTGGCCGCGCAGGTAGAACAGGTTGTCCTGGGCGCCGATGGGCGCGTCTTTGGGCAGTTCGTTGCCCATGGGGAAGTCCTTGCTCGGCAGGCCCAGGTGCTGCACCAGGGTGTCGACCATCACATGGCCGTCGGCGCCGGGCATGTAGCGCATGCCGCCCACCTCGGCGACCACGTTGGGCAGGCCGGGCAGCTTGACGCTGAACAGCCGCCCGCCGATGCGGTCGCCATATTCGAATAGCTGGATACGCTGGCTGTCGCCGTGGGCCTGTTGCAGGCGCCAGGCGCTGTAGGTACCGGAGACACCGCCGCCGATGATGGCGACGTCCAAGGGTTGGGGCTGGCTCATCGCAAATTCCCTTTTGTTGTTGTGGGCAAGGAATCCATGTGTCGAGCCAGTATTGTCGAGGTTTGGCGGAATGCCAGTTTGCCATCATTGAATTTTCGAAGGGGCCCAGGCCCTGGCGCAAGACGCGGTACGGGGTATCAATGTCGGCGATACCGATGTGCCGCCAATTGCGGCAGCTTCAGGTACGCCCTTTCAACAGGGTTGCCAGGGCGATGGTCAGGCCAACGGCGATCGCCATCGCAACCAGCATGGTAATGGCGACGCCCGCCTGCTCGAGCAACCCCGCCATCGCCAGGTAGAACGCAATCACCCCCACCGCACCGATGGCATTGCCCCGCACCATCGCCGCCATCCCGGCGCGGCCGCCCTGCATGTGAGCGAACACCACCAAAGGCCAGGCGATCACCGGGATTGGTGCCAGCATGCCGCTGGTCGCCGGCCCCAGCCAACTGGCCAGGCCGGTGGTGAGCATCAGCAGCGAGGTGGCGGACACCATGCGCAGCGGGATCTCCCAGTAGCGATGCCGGGGCCGGGCGAAGGTATCGGGCCTGGGCTCGCGGCCACTGGCGCGGATCAACACGCCGATCAGCAGCAGCGCCACGCCGACCGACAGGTACAACCCGCCCCAGTGGGTGAAGGCATAGGCCGCCAGGCCGTAGAACAGGATCGCCAGCGATACCGCCGCAGCGATGCCGAGCTTGCGCGTGGCGAACAGGTAGAACGCGTAGGTGGCCTGCACCGCCGCCAAGCCGCCCAACGCACCCGGCACCGCGCCCAGGGCGAAGGCCGTGCCTTGCTCCAGGCACAGGAAGGTCATCACCAGCGCCGAGGTGATCGGCAGGCCGGACAGCAAGCCGCCGAGCAGGCCGCCCCAGCGCCGCGAGGCAAGGGAGATGGCCCACATCAGCAGCGGGGTGACGAGGAGTTTCAGGTAGAAGAGGGTCATTGCGCGCAGTTCCGGTTCTGCAAGGGGGCGCCCGCCGTCGGCATTGGGTGGGGCGCGGGTGGATCAGCCGCGGCTGGCCTCCAGGGCCTGGGCAAGGTCGGCGATGATGTCATCGCTGTGCTCGATACCAATCGACAGGCGCACCATGTCTCGCGGCACACCGGCCTTTTCCAGCTCTTCGTCGTTGAGCTGGCGGTGGGTGGTGGAGGCGGGGTGGCAAGCCAGCGACTTGGCGTCGCCGATGTTCACCAGGCGCACCACCAGTTGCAGCGCATCGATGAAGCGCGCCCCGGCGGCCTGGCCGCCCTTGATGCCGAACGACAGGATCGAGGCTGGCTTGCCGCCGGTGTAGCGCTGGGCCAGTTGGTGCTCGGGGTGATCGGGCAGGCCTGCGTATTTCACCCAGGCCACCTGGTCGTGTTCCTGCAGGTAGCGGGCAACCTTGAACGCGTTCTCGGTATGGCGCTCCATGCGCAGGGCCAGGGTCTCCAGGCCTTGCAGGATCAGGAAGGCGTTGAACGGCGACAGCGCGGCGCCGGTGTTGCGCAGCGGCACCACGCGGCAGCGGCCGATGAAGGCGGCGGGGCCGAAGGCTTCGGTGTAGGTGACGCCGTGGTAGGACGGGTCGGGGGTATTGAGCAGGGCGAAACGTTGCGTGTGATCGGCCCAGGGGAATTTGCCCGAGTCGATGACGATGCCGCCGATGCTGGTGCCGTGGCCGCCGATGTACTTGGTCAGCGAGTGCACGACAATATCAGCGCCGTGCTCGAACGGGCGGCAGAGGATTGGCGTGGCCACGGTATTGTCGACGATCAGCGGCACGCCGTGGCGGTGGGCGGCCTCGGCCAGCGCGGCGATATCGACGATATTGCCGGCAGGGTTGCCGATGGACTCGCAGAACACCGCCTTGGTGCGTTCGTCGATCAGCGCCTCGAGGGCGGCGATGTCGTCGTGGGCGGCGAAGCGGGTGGTGATGCCCTGGCGCGGCAGGGTATGGGCCAGCAGGTTGTAGGTGCCGCCGTACAGCTTGGCTACCGAGACGATGTTGTCGCCGGCCTCGGCGACGGTCTGGATGGCATAGGTGATGGCGGCCATGCCCGAAGCCACTGCCAGCGCGCCAACCCCGCCTTCGAGGGCGGCCATGCGCTGTTCGAGCACATCGTTGGTGGGGTTCATGATGCGCGAGTAGATGTTGCCGGCCACCTTGAGGTCGAACAGGTCGGCGCCGTGCTGGGTGTCGTCGAAGGCGAACGAGGTGGTCTGGTAGATCGGCACGGCCACCGCCTTGGTGGTCGGGTCGGGGCTGAAGCCTGCGTGGATGGCGAGTGTTTCCAGCTTCATGCAATCGTTCCTTGAGCGTGGGGTGGAAGCGGTCGAGCATGGAGTGGGCAGTGGATGTGGGTCAAGTGCCCCGCGACGTGCATGGCCAACCCCGTTGTCAGGGCGGGCCACGCTCGGCACAGGGGCTTACGCTGTGGTTGTGTTGCTGAGTGCCAGCAGGGACTGTTTCGGCAGCAGATGCATGATCTGTTCGAATTGCTGGCGCGTGCTCCAGTCATCGTAGTCACCGATGACGTACAGCCGCTCTCGGGCGCGGGTGACCGCAACGTTGAGCAGGTTCGGCGTTTCGACCGCCCAGTCGCGTGCTCCTCGGTTGTCGGCGCTGCCACCGAGCACCAGGACGATGATCTCTGCCTCCTTGCCCTGCATGGTATGTATGGTGCCGTAGACGATCTGGCTGGGCAGGAATGTCGAGAGTTTGCTTCGCACGTCCTGAAACGGCGTAATGACGGTAATCGCGTCCTTCGTCACGCCATCGGCCTCAAGGCGTTCCAGCAGACGTTTGAGCATGATGCCTTCCTGGCGGACCCAATTGCCTGACGATGGTCCTGGAGCATGCAGCCAGCCGGAGGGCAGGCTGGCCTTGGTAGCTTTCGCGGGTTCAGGCGCGCCTGTGCCATAGACCATGGCACCATCATAGGCAATGAGGTTAGCCATCTTGAACATGGGACGGTCGCAGCGACGATGGACCACCAGTGGCAAGCCTACCCAGGTTTGCGCCTCCTTTGGGCCCAGCATCTTGCCCCATCGCGTGGCAAGGTCGGCAAGGGATTGGGCAGACTGGCGATTGCAGATCCAGTGCGGATCGACCTGGTAGTGGTTTCGCATGTGCTCGAGCACGGCATCACATACCGGCACGATGGGCGGCAACTGCAGCGGATCGCCGACCAGCACGGCGCGGCGTGCACGCCACAGGGCGCCTACGGCAGCCTGTGGCGTGGCCTGGCCGGCCTCGTCCACCAGCAGCCAGCCAATTTCTTCACAGCCAAAGCTGCCGAATGAACGGGCGAACGAGGCAAAGGTGCTGCTCAGGACCGGAACCACCATGAACAGTGATGCCCAGATCGACCGGCTCAGTTCTTGGGAAATGCCCAGATACTGGCTGCCTGTCAGTTGACGGGTGATGCAGTAGAGGTTGGCGCTCAAGCGCTTCGCCTCGATCTGGAACAGGGTCTTGTGCAGGCCGAGTGCCTCGATGAACACCCGGGCCCGTGCCTGGCGCCAGCCTTTCAATTGCCAGGGCTCGAGTTTCTCGATGGCCTCCCCACGGCCAATGTCCTCCTGCGTCAGCCAGGGCAGCAGATGTTCGGCGCCCCCCGCAATGGCAAGTTGCCGAGCTGTTTCGACGTCGGTGTGCAACGCTGCCTCTGCAAGCCCAAGCTGCTGCCTGGCGGTTTCGAGCAGCAGTTGATGCGTCTGTAGCTGCTCGGCAAGACGCGCATCCTGTTTCATGGCGGTGGCGTAGTTGTCGCTGCAAAGCTGGTGGCGTTGCTTCAGGTGGGCACGTTGCGCACGCCATGTGCGGCCCGCTCCCCCGAGGGTGAAAAGATTGAGCCACAAGCCGGGCCGTTGGCCAACCTGGCTGTCCAGGGCATCCAGCGCACTTCTCAGTTCATTCCGCGCCGGCAGCAGATTCGCGTGCTCGTGGTCTAGCTGGCCGGCCTTGAGTTGCTCATGGGCGCGCCAGTGAGCGTCGTGCTCGGCCTGTTGAAGGGTAAACGCCGTTCGGCGTTCACGAACGGCATCGATTCGTTGATTGATCGCCGCGATTTGTTCACACAGCGCGTCGGCTGCATCCTTGCTGGCGGTGTAGCGACGCTTTGCCGCTTTCCAGCGTGCCTGGCGCTCGCTCTCGGGGATGCTGTTGGCTGGGTTGCTCAGCCAGCCGATGAACCCCCGAGGGCCGGTCGGCTTGTCGGATACGTCGATATCCGCGGTGTAGCTGTCTTCGTGCTCAGCGAGCACGTCGGCGGTCTGCAGGTCGTTCGCGGCTTCGCTCGTTCGTGCCTTTTTCTTCTTGGGTGGTGCTTCACCGTAGAAAAACTGGCTGACGAACTGCTTGCGCTTGGTCTTGCTGCCCAATGCCGCAGAGATCAATCCCCAGGCCGGCTGATCGATCAGCAATGTGGCGATGTCAGCGAAGTAATCGATTTCGCCAAGCCAGGATGGGTCGACCTTTCCGGCCTGCGGCAGCTCCAGGGTGATGTTTTCCACCGCACCATTGTTGCTCGAGGCTACCACGACTTCGAAACCGAACAGCTCGGGGTTCAGGCGGTAGCCTTTCTGCGGCCGCCCGCCGTCGTTGAGCTCCTCGCAACCATTGTTGAGGAAGGCTTGGGAAGCCCGGTCGAACGAGGCGAGAACATCGGCTCGGCGGGTCACCACGGCGGCGATCAGGTCGCGCAACAGTGTGGTCTTGCCCGTTCCTGGCGGACCGTTGACTCCCATGACTCCGGCACTTTCACCGAGTTCGGCCAACAGGCTGTTGACCGCCAGTTGTTGCGAGTGCACCAGGCCAAGATGCTTGTCGCTCGGCCAGCAGCCCGGTGCATGGCGATGTGGATAGAGACGTTCGATGATCGGCAGCGAGGCATGCGGCTGGTCCAGGTGCAGCCGTTGGCCTGGGGCATGTTCACGCAGGAACTGGGCGAGCGCGGTGCTGGACACGCCGCGATCCAGCGCCGAGGCGACATGGGTGAGGTCATCGAGCAGGAAGCTGTTGAGTGGATCGTCCTGAGGCGCCGGCTTCTCTGGATCGATCGGGGTGGAGCGCACCCTGTGGCGGCGGGGGGCATCGCCGAAGAATGCCTCCAGCCCCAACGCTTGAACAATCGCCTGGGTAAGCTCGTGCAACGCATCGCAGGTGACGGCTGTGCCAAGCAGCTGGCAGGCCAGTTGGCGGGCGTCGTCCTGGGCGCTGGCGAAGCCATGCTCCCACTTCCGCTCGGCAAGCACGCAACCAAGAAACCATGCTTCGCTGGACAGCACCAGGCTGTCCGGTACCAGCATGCCTTCCGCGCTGAAGCGCAGGGCGAACAGGGCCGTTTCCCGCGACTGTGGCTCGCTGTAGCCCTGGTCGGCGCCAAACCGCTCTCCCAGCGCTGTGGTCACCGCCAGGCTGTCGTAAAGGTGGGCGAACAGGCTGTGGCTCCACACGCGTTTTTCCGGCAGTTTCTGCTTGCCCACCAGGCTGCCGGGCATCCAGGGCAGCGGGTCTTCCTGGCTGCGGATGTCGTGGAAGAACGGCAGATAAATATCGTCCTCGTCACGGATGTTCAGCTTGGGTACGGGTTGAGGTTGCAACAATTCGATGGCGTGCCAGTAGCGCACGATGCTTGACGGGTTCATCGACATCCTTGAAAACGGGGCCTCGGGATCCGGGCGGTCGCTCTAGGCAAAAATGCGGCATGGGAACTGCGGCGCGTTGGCGTCCTGCCGCGCTGACAAGATGGCCTTCAGGGTAGAAGCCAGGTCGTGGTCGGGGTGGTGGCGCGCTGTATGCCGACCGCCTGGCAGTGTTCGAGAATCGGCAGGATGTAGGTGATGACCATGCGCCCAGGGTTGCCGTTGGGCTGAAGACGCGCCGCCAGGCAGACCGGACCGGCCAGTGCCGGGTCCTTGTTGGAGGCGACCGGGACCGCGTTGGAAACGCCGAAGTGCCCGTTGGCTGCGAGATAGTCCAGTGTTTGCTGGAATGCCCCACGACTGATGGTCAGGCTACTGGCCTGGGCGCCGGTGGTGATCGTCAGGTTGTCGGCACCGACCGCATCGACCTGGAAGCGAGCGTTGCTCGGCGTATGGGGTGTTTGCAGCTCCTGACCCTGCAGGCGAGTGATCAGTGCCCAAAGGGTGCTGTCGACCTGGGTGATGTATGGCATGAGAAGACTCCTTGTGATCTCGGCGAGCAGTGCGTGCACCGGACCCAATGGTGCGATGGCTGAGTGTATGCTGCGAGCTTAACGCGATTTGATGGCTTCATGATATCGCCAGCTGCCCCGCAGCGTTCCCCTGCGGTCGCTCAATGCGGTGCTTGCAAGCGCGTCGTTTCCTCTTCGAGATAGCCGACCAGCGCAGCCACCTCTGTTTCCCCCAATCGCATGTTGGGCATCGCCAACTGGTTGTACTGCGCGAACAGCAGCATTGCCAACGGGTCTTTCTCCGCGAGCATCCGATCGGGTTCCATCAGCCAGCGCTTCAACCACAGTTCGTCTCGCTGCCGGGTCACCCCCAGCAGATCCGGGCCGATGCCGTGGGTGGCGCCTGGCTCTGCGTCGCCCAGGGTATGGCATGACGAGCAGCGGGTCCTGAACAGTTGCTCGCCTTTGCTCGGCGGGCGGATGTCGGGGGCCTGGGTATAATCGCGGTGCTGGGCGCTGGCGGTTTTCCAGTTGTGCAGGCTGTTGGCCAGGCGGTCGGCGAGGATGTACGGGCTTTCGAAGGGCGAGGCCTTCATCCAGCGGCCGGTGGCCTGGTTGCCTATTATCAGGCTGAGGTTGTGGTCCTTGCTGCGGCCATTCTCCAGGCCTTCGATGTACAGGCCCAGGCTGCGGCGCAGCTGTTCGATGTCGGCGGCCTCGCCAGTGAGCAGGGTCCAGCCGGGGCCGATGGCGAATTTTTCCGCGTAGCGCTTGAGGGTGGCGGGGGTGTCGTTGTAGGGGTCGATGCTGATCGAGTAGATGAAGATGTCCTGGCCGACGCGCTCGCCCAGCAGCTTCTGTACCTGGCGCAGGCGGGCGGTTTCCACCGGGCAGGAGTCGCCGCAACCGGTGAATATGAAATTGATGGCCACCACCTTGTCCTTGATCAGGTCGTCGAAGAAATGCACCTGGCGGCCGTCCTGGGTGAGCAGGGGGATGTTGGGGAAGTAGTCGGCGCCCCAGGGGGTGGAGGGCGTTGCGCGGGTGCTGGGGGGCAGCGACCAGGCGAGGCTGAGGGTGAGCAGCAACAGGAGCAGCAGGCGGAAGAGGCGGGGCATGGTTTTACCCTCTGGTCAGGGGCAGGCCAGGGCAGCGTGGGAGCGGGCTTGCCCCGCGAACACCGGCAGAGCCGGTGCCATGCGGTGCGTTCATCGCGGGGCAAGCCCGCTCCCACGCCAATTCCCTGTCGGGTCTTGGCGATATCAACGTATGCTCAACGGTACCGTCACGCTCTGCCCCAGCGCTGACTTGACCGTTACCGCCGGTGGCGAGGCCGGGCCGCTGCCGGTAGTGGTTACCGATAGTTTCCAGCGCGCGCCGGAACCGCTGGCGCTCAACGTCGCCAGGCCCAGGTCGAGCGGCCCGCTGGTGGTGTTGCTGGTCACCCGGATGCTGTTGCCGGCGGCCACCGAGGTGGTGCCGGACACCTCCCAGGTCCAGCGGCTGTTGCTGCGCAACTGCACCGAAGCGCTGCTGACCTGGATTTCGTCCATCGGCACGGCGGGCGAAACCGCGATGCTCACCGTGGCCGGGGCCAGGGATTCGAGGCCCTTGGCGTCGCGTGCGGCGTAGGTGAAGCTGGCGGTGAATGCCGTGGCGACGGTGGCCGGTGGGGTGTAGGTGACCTGGGTACCGTTGCTGCTGACCGTGCCCTGGCCGGAGTCGGGCTGGGCCAGGCTGCTGACGCTCAGCGGCAGGTTGCCGTCGGGGTCGGTGTCGTTGGCCAGCACGTTGAGCACGATCGGCTTGCCGGCCATGGTCGCGGCGCTGTCGTTGACCGCCACCGGCGGCTTGTTGCTGTCGTTGCCCGGGCCGCTGCTCGAGGTGCGGAAGGTCGGCAGGGCCGCGGAGTTGACGTACTCCACACCATCCCAGCCAGGCAATGGCGTCGGCATCATCTGGAACTGGCCGGGGTGCTCAAGGTCCCAGCGCAGCAGCATCGAGGTGTCTTCGTGCTGGGTGTTGTGGCAATGCTCCATGTAGGTGCCGGCGAACTCGCGGAAGCGAATGGCCATTTCCACTTCTTCCGAGGAGTCGCTGTCCGGGCCGATGCGGTAGACGTCCTTGCGCGCCCATTTTTCCCATTCCGGCGGGGCCTTGCCGTCGCGGCTGAGAATCACCCCTTCCTCGAAGTGCACATGCACCGGGTGGCTCCAGCCGTTGCCACCGTTCTTGATCTTCCACACTTCCAGGGTGCCGTCGCCGCTGAAGCCGCCGTCGGTAGCCTCGTTGGCCAGTTGCGGGGCGGCGCTGATGCGCCGTGGGTCCATGGTGTAGCCGAAGCCGCCGTCGGTCTTGATGGTCCAGGGGGTGCTGTCGGTGCCGTCGGAGCGGCCGAAAATGAACTCGCGATGGCGGGCGGCCTTGATCTTGGTCTGGTCACTGGCGCTGTTGCGGTCGATCGACAGGGGGATCATCACCAATCCGGCGGTTTTGCCGGGCTTGGCCGGTTCATACAAGCTCGGGTCCATGCTGAGGTCCTGGCCGGTATAGGGCTGCACGATCAACTGCATGAACTTGCCGACCACCGGGTCGCCGCCATCCCATTCCGGGCCTTTGCTGGTCTGCTTGATCACCGCCTTGTACTTCTCCGACAACACGTCGGCCAGGGGTATGGGCTGTTTCGGGCTCTTGCCGGTGTCGTGCTCCATGAGGTTGACGAAGTACAGCTTGTCGCCGACCTTGATCCCGTTTTTGGCGAAATTGATGATGATGTCGTAGCGCTCGGCGATGCCCTGCAGCGGCAGGATGGCGTTGTTGTCCTGCAGGTTGCCGTCACCGTTGAGGTCGAGGGTGCCGTCGAACGGCACGGCGTGTTCCATGATATTGCCGTCGTTGGCGATCATGTGGAACGGCACGCGGGCATAGGAGACGTTGGAGCCGCTCGGGCCCTTGAACTCGCCGCCGTTGCCGGCGATCTCACGCACCACGGCGAACTTGAAGTAGCGCGACACCGAGCCGTTGAGAATGCGGAAACGATAGCTGCGCGCGCGCACCTTGAGCTTGGGCTGGTACTGCCAGTTGACCAGGATCTGGTCGCCGAGGAAGCCGTCTGTGTTGAACGGGTTGAACCACAACTGGCCGTTGGCGTCCCAGGCCTTGTCGGCGATGACCAGGTTGACGTCGTAGTCGCGGTTACCCCATGGCATCGCCGCGCCGCTGGGGAAGCGCAGGTTGACGCCGTCCTGCAGGGCTTCGTTGCCACGGTCGATGGCCGAGTAGTAGTTCATCATCACCGCGTTGCCCTTGTAGACGTTCTGCGCGGTGAAATCGAGCATGTGGTCGTGGAACCAGTGGGTGCTCATGGTCTCGCGCCAATCACCGCGGATCTTGATGCTGCCGTTCTCACAGGTCTTGAGGCCTGGGGACGCGTCGTTGACGTACAGGGTTTCGCCCGGCGCGCAGGGGAAGGCAGCGCGCGGGTCCTGGGCGCGGGTGTTGATGGTGTCGTAGCCGGCCAGCTGGATCGGCCAACGGTAGTCATAGTATTGGCCGGGGAAGAAGTAGGCGTTGGCGAAACCGTCGCTCTCGGCCGGCGAGTGGCCGTTGTGCTCGTGGGTGGAGATGGTGTGCAGACCGAAGCCGTTGTTGGCCGAGGGGTCGATCGGCAGGGCGTTGTAGTGACGCATCAGCACCGGCTGGCCATAGCGCACCATCAGCAGCTTGGGTGGGAAGGTGCCGTCGAAGGTCCATAACGCCTTGTGGCCCTGCAGGGGCATTTTCGGGTGGAAGCGGGTATCGATACCCTTGGTGGTGCCCTGGGTGGTGGGGATGTCGGAGGTCTGGTAGTACAGTCCGCCCAGGGCGAATTCGCCCTGGGCGTAGTTGTGCAGTTGCTTGCGGTCACGCAAACCCTGGTTGATGCGTGCGCCGGCCTGCGCGGTCTTGAATGCGGCCTGTGGGTAGAACTCGTTCCAGCGCTGGTGCGACCAGCCCTTTCCTGGTGGGCGGCCCTCGGCGGGAGAGCCGACCCCGCTGCGGTTGAGGAACATCTCGATCTGCGCCTTCCACGGGTTGCGGTCGAGCACGTTGGCGTACTGCGACGGGAACGGTGTCAGCCCCGGTTGGGTGAGGAACGCCTCCAGGGCATTGCCGTTGGGGCTGCTGCGCGCGGCGTAGTCTGGGTCCTGCGCGGGCGCGGCACCGATCACCGGGGGCGGGAAGGTCAGGCTGTAGGGCGGGGTGGCCGGGTCGAGTTTCTCTGGGCCGAATTCTTCGAACAGCAGCAGCTGCTGGGTAAAGGGTTCGGCGCCGAACAATGGGCTGGGCTTGCCGTTGGTGGGGTATTTGCGTGAGGTCTGCTGCGCCGGGGGCAGGGCATTGTTGCTGGTCACCGTGGCGCGGGTGCCGTAGACCCCGTTGCTCAGTTCGAGCGAGCCTTCGTTGGCCTCGGGCATGTTCTTCAAGGCCTCCAGCGCCGCCGCCAGGGCTACCGGATCGGCGGCCAGGTCGCTGAAGGCGGAAGGGTCGGTGGGCGGTGGTTGGCTCACGTCGTCAAGCGACCCAGCGAACACGTTGGCCATCCCCAGGCTGAGCAGCAGCGCCGTGAGGGAGGACAACCTGAACATCTGGGTCGATGTTGCAACTGGTTTCTTCATTGCCGTATGCCCCGTGTTGTGCAGGTTGGCATCTGTTGCCACTGCGATAAGTGGCGATGTGCCTTGAACAGGGGTCAGCAACCGCTGTGCCAATCGGCAAATGGCTAAACGCCACGTGTTTCAAGATGTTGCAAGAGTGCGAATGAGACACGCTCGGGCAACTGCCACAAACCTGGGGATAGACACCCAGGGCTGGGTGGGGAATGCTCCCCACTTCACGAACACCAGGTAGGCTAGGCTCCTGTCGCGGGCTTGCCCCGCGATAGTGTCGCCACAGGCAGCCAGGCCTTGCCCGAAACCGGTGTTCTTGGCACCCTTGCCTGCCTTGCGTCTCGTCACGCCCATCAAACAAGGAACCTTCAAGGTGAGTTGGGAGAAAGTCGGTAAATCCCTGGTGGGCCTGCTGGCCCTGGTTGCCGTCGGCGCCACGCTCTATGCGGTGCTGCACGACGACGACCGCCTGCAGGCGCGCCTGACCTACGCCCATCTCACCTACCCGGGCCAGTTCAACGAGCGCATCAGCCAGGCCAACGACCTGCTCAAGTACGAGCGGCTGCATTCCCAGATCAGCGAGATCGGCGCAGGCGCCCTCAGCCACCCGCAGATCGACAAGCTGGTCGACCTGGCCCAGGCGCCGTACCTGCACCTGTTCGCCAGGCCCTTCGAGGCCGGTTTGGTGGACCATCGCACCGGTCTGCTGATCGAGCTGTACAACCCAGCAGGGGTGCCACTGAAGGCCGTGCACATCCGTCTGCCGGCCAAGGGCCTGGTCCAGGTGCGCGATGCGGCCGGCAACGACACGCTGGTGCCGACGTCGACCAGCAGCATCGACCTGCCGGCCATCGACGGGGTGAGCGAGAGCAAGGTCTGGGTGTACTTCGATGCCGACTTTTCGCAGATCCGCCAGGGTGGGATCAGCATTCGCGATGCCGATGGCAGTGCCGATATCCAGGTGGTTCGTGAAGTGACGGGGTTCCCGGCGCTGCTGGCGCGTTACAGCCAGGTGGTGGTGGCGGTGTTCGCCACGCTGGGGCTGGGGTTGCTGGCGCTGGCGTATATCTGGTTGGGGCGGGCGCGGGTCACCGGGGTGTCGCATAGCCTGTAGGCGATGAACCGCGAACCTGGCAAGTCTACCGCTCGGCTGCTGATCGCCTACAGGATTGCAGCTAGATCACAGGCGTGGCGGCCGACAGCAAGGCGTCGATGAACAGGCTTTCCGCTCGACTCATACGCTGGTCCTTGTTCCACAACAGGTGGATGTCGACGTCGGCGATGCCCTCCTGCGGCGGCAGTTTCCACAACAGCCCCGCGTCGACATCCGGCGCCACCACATGCTCGGGCAGGCAGCCGATGCCGAAGCCGGCGATCACCAGGCGGCGCACCTCTTCCAGGCTCGGCGACGAGGCGACGATGCGCCCGGCGAAGCCCTGCTGGTCGCGGAAGATGGTCAGCGGCGAGAGCATGCCGCCAATCTGGTCGCTGGTGAAACTGACGAAATTCTCCCGCTGCAGGTCGCCTTCGGCCTGGCCGAACAGCGCGTGGTGCTTGCCGCAGAAGAACGCGTAGCGCTGGCGCAGGAACAACCGCTGCTCCAGCCGTGGCTGGGGCCGACGGTTGAGGCTGAGGCCGGCGGTGGCGGTTTTTTCCTGCAGGGCGGCGACGATGTCGGAGCTGCGCATCACGTCGATCTCCAGCTCTACCCGCGGGTGCTGGCGGTGGAAGTCGGCGAGGAAGTCGTCGAAGCGTTCGCTGACGATACGGCTGATCATCAGCAGGCGCACCTTGCCTACCAGTTCGTCTGCCGGCTGCTCCAGCAGGCCGCCGATCTGCGACATCTGCCCGTACACCTCGCCGGCCAGCTGGAACAGCTGCTCGCCCACCTCGGTCAGCACGAAGCGCGGCCCACGGCGGGCGATGAGCTGGCGCCCGAGTTGCTCTTCAAGGCGCTTGAGCGCCTGGCTCACGGCGGGCTGGGTAAGGTGCAGGCGGGCGGCGGCGCGGCTGATCGACAGTTCCTGGCCGATGACGCGGAAGGTGCGCAGCAGGTTCCAGTCGAGGCGGTCGTTGAGCAGGCGGTCGGGCATGGTCGGGCTCGATGATAAGCGTGGTTAATAATTCGAATAATAAATAGAAAATTGAATTATAGGCGCCCGCGATGAATGATCTCCAGCAGTGCGGGCCTCATCGCGGAGCCCGACCCAGGCGCCGCCAGAGCGCCACCGTGACCCGACAACTCCTGCCAGAAAAACAACCAAAGGAGCCACCCCATGAAGCCCGCCGCTTCGCCCCAACCGCGCCGTGCCGCCGCCGCCGCGTTCATCGGCACCATGATCGAGTGGTACGACTTCTACATCTATGCCACCGCCGCCGCGCTGGTGTTCGGTGCCTTGTTCTTCCCCTCGGACAACAGCCTGTTCAGCACCATGGCTGCTTTCGGCACCTTTGCCGTGGGCTTCTTCGCCCGGCCCTTGGGCGGCATCATCTTCGGCCATATCGGCGACCGTATCGGGCGCAAGAAATCGCTGATCATCACCTTGCTGATGATGGGCGTGGTCACCGTCGCCATCGGCCTGCTGCCGACCTACGCGCAGATCGGCGCCAGCGCGCCGGTGCTGCTGGTCCTGTTGCGCGTGGTCCAGGGCATCGCCGTGGGGGGCGAGTGGGGTGGGGCGGTGCTGATGGCCGGGGAGCATGCGCCCAAGGGCCGGCGCAACTTCTTCGCCTCGTTCGCCCAGCTGGGTAGCCCGGCAGGACTGATCCTGTCGCTGCTGGCGTTCAGCGCGGTCACCCGCCTGCCGGAAGAAGACCTGATGAGCTGGGGCTGGCGCGTGCCGTTCCTGGCCAGCGCGCTGTTGCTGCTGGTGGGCCTGGCAATCCGCCTGGGGGTCAACGAGTCGCCCGAGTTCCTCGCCAGCCGCGAGCACGCCGAACAGGCCCGGCGCAAGGAGCAGGCACCAGTGCTGGAAGTGCTGCGCAGCGCCTGGCGGCCGCTGCTGCTGTGCATCGGCGCCAACACCCTGGGCATCGCCGGGGTCTATTTCACCAATACCTTCATGATCAGCTACACCACCCAGCAGTTGCACCTGGAGCGTTCGCTGATCCTCGAATGCCTGTTCTTCGTGGCGATCATCCAGTTCTGCGTGCAGCCGTTGGCGGCGTGGCTGTCGGAGCGGCTCGGCGCCACGCGCTTCCTGGCCCTGATGGCGCTGCTGGCGATGGCCTCGCCGTACCCGATGTTCGTGTTGGTGAGCAGCGGCGAAGGCCCGCTGATCGTGCTCGGCATCGCCCTGGCGGCGGCGTGCATGGCGTCGTTCTACGCCGTGATCGCAGGCTACGTCAGCGGCATGTTCGCCACCCGCGTGCGCTACACCGCCATCTCCCTGGCCTATCAGGTGTGTGGCGCCATCGCCGGTGGCCTGACCCCGCTGATCGGCACCTGGTTGGCCCACAGCTTCAGCGGCCAATGGTGGCCGATGGCGGTCTTCTACAGCTTGATCGCCTGCACTTCCCTGGTCTGCGTGCTGGCGCTGGCGCGCCGCTACGCCCTTGGCCGGCAGCTCGAGCTGGCCTGAATCTGGAGTATCCGCAATGTTGAAAAGCAATGGCGATCGCCTGTGGGCGAGCCTGATGGCCATGGCCGAGATCGGCGCCACCGCCCGTGGCGGCAGCTGCCGCCTGGCCCTGAGCGACGAGGACAAGGCCGGGCGTGAATTGTTCGACCGCTGGTGCCGCGAGGCCGGGCTGAGCCTGAGCGTGGACGCCATCGGCAACCTGTTCGCCCGCCGCGAAGGCAGCGACCCGCATGCCGCGCCGGTGATGATGGGCAGCCACCTGGACACCCAGCCCGAAGGCGGGCGTTTCGACGGCGTCTACGGCGTGCTGGCCGGGCTGGAAGTGGTGCGCCGCCTGAACGACCTGGGTATCCGTACCCGCAAGCCGCTGGAGATCGCGGTGTGGACCAACGAGGAGGGCGCCCGCTTTACCCCGGCCATGTTCGGTTCGGCGGTGTTCACCGGCACCTTGCCGCTGGCCCAGGCCCTGGCGATCCGCGATGCCGACGGCATCAGCGTCGCCGATGAACTGGCGCGCACGGGTTATGCCGGCCAACGCCCGCTGGGCGGCAAGGTGGACGCCTATTTCGAGGCGCATATCGAGCAGGGCCCGATCCTCGAGGACAACGCCAGGAGCATCGGTGTGGTCAGCGGCGGCCAGGCGATCCGCTGGCTCGACGTGACTGTCGAGGGCATGGCCGCGCATGCCGGCACCACGCCGATGAAGTTGCGCAAGGACGCCTTGTACGGCGTGGCACGGATGATCCAGGCCATCGAACAGCTGGCCAGCGACTTCGCCCCCGAGGGCCTGACCACAGTGGGTGAGCTGAGCATCGCCAAGTCGTCGCGCAACACCATTCCCGGCCAGGTGCGCTTCACCCTCGACCTGCGCCACCACCGCGACGAGGCCATCGACGCCATGGAGCGCGATATCAGCCTGCAGTTGCAGGCCATCGCCGGCCAGCGTGGCCTGGCGGTGCGCATCGAGCGCCACTGGGTCAGCCCGGCCACGCCGTTCGACGCCGACTGCGTGGCCGCCGTGCAGCGGGCGGTGGATGGCCTGGGCTACAGCCAGCAGTCCATCGTCAGCGGCGCCGGCCATGACGCGATCCTGCTGGCGCGCTACTGCCCCACGGCGATGGTGTTCATCCCCTGCGTCGGTGGGCTGAGCCACAACGAGGCTGAGGATGTGCTGCCCGAGGATGCCCGCCAGGGCGCCGATGTATTGCTCAACGCCGTGCTGGCCCGTGCCGGCCAGGTTGTCGAAGGAGAAGCCTGATGCGCTGCTATTTCCACCCTGAACAATTGTTCCACCATCCGCGCAGCTACTATTCGCGCGGCGCCATGCGCACCCCGCAGGAAGTCCCCGAACGCGCCCAGCGTCTGCTGCAGGCCGCCAAGGCCCTTGGCTTCGATATCCGCAAACCCGAGGATGCCGGCCTGGCACCGCTCAAGGCAGTGCATGGCGAGGCCTACCTCGCCTTCCTCGAAGAAGCCCATGCGCGTTGGAAGGAGGTGCCCGAGGACTGGGGCGACGAGGTGATGTCCAACATCTTCGTCCGCGAACCCAACGCCCTGCGCGGTATTCTTGCCCAGGCCGGCCGCTACCTGGCCGATGGCAGCTGCCCGGTGGGCGAGCATACCTGGCGCTCCGCCTACTGGTCGGCACAGAGCGCCGTCGCCGGGGCCCAGGCCATCCTTGACGGCGAACCCGCCGCCTATGCCCTGTGTCGTCCGCCGGGGCACCATGCCCGGTACGATGCCGCCGGTGGCTTCTGCTACCTCAATAACGCCGCCGTCGCGGCCCAGGTGTTGCGCGGCCGCTATCAGCGCGTGGCGATCCTGGATACCGACATGCACCACGGGCAGGGCATCCAGGAGATTTTCTACGAGCGGGACGACGTGCTGTACGTCTCGGTGCATGGTGACCCGACCAATTTCTATCCAGGAGTGGCGGGCTTTGCCGACGAGCGCGGTAGCGGAGCAGGAGAGGGCTGCAATCTCAACCTGCCGATGGCCCACGGGGCGAGTGAAGCGGACTTCATGGCGCAGCTGGAGGTTGCGTTGCAAGCGGTGAAGGACTTCGGCGCCGAGGTGCTGGTGCTTTCGCTGGGCTTCGATATCTACGAGCTGGACCCGCAGAGCAAAGTGGCGGTGACTACCGAAGGGTTCGCCCGGCTGGGTGAACAGATTCGTGGGTTGCGTGTGCCGTGCCTGATCGTGCAGGAAGGTGGGTACCACCTGGAGAGCCTGGAGGCGAATGCGCGGGCGTTTTTTACTCATTGTCGCTGGACTACAGAGTAGTGCCAATAAGGGTATGTGCCAACGGCTGCTTCACGTCGAATCAACGCAGTTGGCCCGTGCCTGCAGAACGCTGTCCGGTGCTATAGATTCATTGCGCTTACGATTGGCAAGTAGAGATTTGGCTGCGGTTTCAGACATCCCTTCAATACTCTCCGGAATGTCTGGGATGCATTGTCAGTGGCCTCACTTACAGGGTCTAGACGGATTCTGTTGGCACATTCCTATAATCCTGCGTATCCCTTCACGATCAATGGAGGGATCTATCTCCCGAAATCGACTGCTATTGTTTGCATTCTTGCGTCATGATCTCTTTAATCGAATGAGATCGGGAGATGCTTTGCCCACGTCTCATGTGACGGCAAGCTCGACTGCCGGATGTCGTGCAAGCATGACTCCACCGCGTCAGGGTATCGAAATATCAGCGTGGTCCGAGCCCCTTGGAGGGGCGCCGAAGGGATGGAGCAGATGGACTTATGGAGCAGCGAATGGCGTACAGGTTGTTCAAACTAGGGGTGGCCGTGATCTGGTCAGTGAGCTTGATCGGTTGCCAAACACCCGTAAAGGACCAAGGAATTCTGAGGGTCGATTCATCACAGGGTATTCACTCTATTTTGTCTCAAACCCTTCTTTCTGCAGGTAGTGAGAAAAATGGTGCGCTCTATACAGCCGGCGCTATGGCAGGGTTTGCAAAAAGTTTCCAGCCAGCAAAATACAAGGTGGTCCGGGTGCGCTACGCTACCGACAGGCGAGCGGTCGATGCTACCTCTGATGAGGTATTTGGCGGGGAACCAGGCACCATGAGCTACGGCTCCTGCCATGTAAGTATTCCTTCTGTCCACCGAATTGGCGAGATAGAGTCCCCCTCTTTATTGAAGTGGGAGTTCACTGAAGACCCCAGGAAACACGTGGTTGTGTTGCGCACAGAGCTCGAGCCGGCAGCCTCTTTTTTTGAGGGTATCGCCAGTGACATTAGTGCCACGCCTGAACAGTCTGCGTTGATTTTCGTACACGGCTACAATGTGTCCTTCGTGGACGCAGCCAGGCGTACAGCGCAAATGGCGGACGATTTGCAATTCTCTGGCGTTCCGGTGTTCTTCAGTTGGCCCTCCAGAGCCAAGTATCAGTCGTACACCGTGGATGAGAGGAATATCGAGTGGGCGGAGCTCGATATCAAAGACTTCCTTAGAGACTTCATGGAGAAAACGAAAGCTACGCATGTTTACCTGGTCGCGCACAGCATGGGAACTCGGGGGCTGACCCGGGCACTTGCAGCGTTGAGCACTGAGCGTCCTGAGCTCGTGCAAAAGATCAAAGGGCTTATTTTGGCTGCACCGGATATCGACGCAGAGGTTTTCAGACGTGATATTGCACCGAAGCTGGTTTCGCAAGGACGGAGCTTTACTCTTTATGCGTCATCAAATGATAAGGCGCTTCGTGCGTCAAAAATGATTCATGGATATTCGCGAGCGGGCGAGTCAGGCAAGGGTATTGTTGTTGTGGATGGCATGGATACGATTGATGCGTCCAAGGTGGATACAGATTTGGTAGGTCATTCATATTTTGGTAATACAAGAACAATCATCACGGATATGCACTATCTTTTTCGTGGGGCTCCCCCTCCGGATAAAAGATCCGGTCTGGAGTCGATTGGCGTTCCGCCGGATAAATACTGGTTTATCAAACCTTGATGGTAGCCACGGCTAGGCTGACTAAGCCTCTCGCTTTTTCAACGGCGTGAGGCGTCACACTTGTGTGGGTGCCACTGACCAGGCCAATCACAACGGGGCGGAATCCGTATTGCGTTCAACATGATTGTGCAGCAACGTTCAAATCTCTACATGCGTGACTTGCCTTGAGTTGCGCCCCGGCGCACATGCTTCACCAACACCTTCTCCAGCAACTCCCACATCGCCGGGTCGGTACTGAACGCCACGTTGAAGCGCATCCACCCGGTAGCCTTGGCATCGACCATGAACAACTGCCCGGGCCCGAGCATGATGCCTTTCTCCAGCGCATCGTCGAGCAGCGCGGCGCTGTCGGGGATCGCCGGATGGCGGGTCCAGATGTACATCCCTTCGTCCGACTCGATGAACAGTTCGAAACCCAGCCGATGCAGGTGCCGGCCCACTTCCTGGTGCGCCTCGGCCAGGCGCTGGCGCAGGCGCTTGAGGTGCTTGCGCCAGCGGCCGTCGATGATCGCGGCGTACACCACGCGCTCCATCACCTGCGAGGTGGTCAGGCCCGAACGCATCTTCAGGTGCAGCAGTTGCTGGGTCAGCTCGGGGTTGGCCAGCAGGTAGCCGACGCGCACGTTGGGCGAGATGCTTTTCGAATAGCTGCCCACGTACACCACCTGCTGCAGGTGGTCGAGGCTCGCCAGGCAGGGCAGCGGGTCGGCGATCATGTCGGCGTAGAGGTTGTTCTCCACCAGGCGGAAACCATGCTGGCTGGCCAACTGCAACAGGCGGTGCAGCTGCGCCAGCGGGGTGCGCGAGCAGGTCGGGCTGTGCAGGTGCGGCTGGGTGAAGAAGGCCGTGGGGCGGTGGTGGGCCAGCAGGCGCTCGAGCTGGTCGAGGTCGTAGCCGGCCGGGGTGCGCGGCACGCCCACCAGGGTGGCGCCCTGGGTGCGCAGGATGCTCATCAGGTTGGGGTAGCCGGGGTCGTCCACCAGCACCACGTCGCCGGGGCGCACCAGGGTACGCACGGCCAGGTCCAGGGCCTGGCTGGCACCGTGGGTGAGCATGAGTTGTGCCGGGTTGGCGACGATCGACAGCTCCTGCTGCAGGTTCTGCGCAGTCAATGCGCGCAACTCCGGCAGGCCCATGGGGTCGCCGTAGCCGGACAGCTCCAGCGGGCTACCGGCGACCTGGCGCAGGCCACGGCGCAAGCCTTCTTCGTACATCCAGTCGTTGGGCAGCCAGCCGCAACCCGGTTTGAACGGCAGCTGGCGGATCTCGAAGATCTGCTGCAGGTACCATTCCGAGTTGAACGTGGGGCGGCTGGTATCGGCCTCGACGGAGTGCTTGTCCAGCAGATCGTTGGCCGCACGATTGACGAAGAACCCCGCATTGCCCTTGCTCACCAGCAACCCCTGGGCCACCAGGCGGTCGTAGGCCTCGACCACGGTGAAGGTGCTCACCGAGTAGGTCGAGGCGAACGCCCGGATCGACGGGACCTTCGCCCCGGGCTTGAGGGTCTGGTCGTCGATCAGCGCGCGCAAGCCGTCGATGATCTGGTTGACCAGCGGGGTGGAGGAGTCCGGATGTAGCTGGAGCATTCGGGGGCCTTCAGGTGTGCGGGACGCCAGGCGCCTGCGGGGCACAGCGGGTGTATTGCATCGGCGGCCTGTACAGTGCAGTGCGTTTTTCATGCCGCTGTGCATGGCTCAATGTGTTCGACATTTTTACATTACGTGTCAGATATAGCCAACACAGCACATGACAGCGCCATGAATAATCACAACATCGCTGCTTTACCGTCGAGGTCCGCCTCGCACCTTCTTCCCGCGTGGCCGGACGCTGCTCGTCCGTCCCCAGCATGGTTCAGTTCGTCCAGAGGGTCGCCTCTGGCCGCGTAAGCAGGCCGCCACGGATGGCCTGCGTGTGCTCGCGCACACCTCCCTGCCCGCAGTAGCACTGATGTACAGGTGAGACCGATAACCATCGGGGTTTCACAGTTTTTCCTTGGATAAAAAGAAGCACGGGGTAAATAACTGATGGACGCAACATCCACATCCACCACCGCGAAGGATGGGCACGAGAGCAAGCTCAGTGCCTCGCTCAAGTCGCGCCACCTGACGATGATGTCCATCGCCGGGGTGATCGGCGGCGCCTTGTTCGTCGGTTCCGGCAGCGTGATCCACAGCGCCGGCCCGGCTGCTGTCCTGGCATACCTGGCCGGCGGCATCCTGGTGGTGCTGATCATGCGCATGCTGGGTGAAATGGCGACTTCGTCGCCGGACACCGGCTCGTTCTCCACCTACGCCGACCGCGCCATTGGCCGTTGGGCCGGTTTCACCATCGGCTGGCTGTACTGGTGGTACTGGGTGATCCTCATGGCCTGGGAGGCCTACGTGGCGGGCAAGATCCTGCACGGCTTCTTCCCGGACGTGAGCGTCAACGTGTTCGTGCTGGCCACGACCCTGCTGCTGATCACCGTCAACTTCTTCAACGTCAAGCACTACGGCGAGTTCGAGTTCTGGTTCGCGCTGATCAAGGTGGTGGCGATCGTCTGCTTCCTGGTGGTGTGCACCGCCGCAGTGATGAACGTCTGGCAGTTCGGCGAGGTGCGCGGCATCAGCCACCTGACCGCCGAAGGCTTCATGCCCAACGGCATCACCACGGTGATCGGCGCCTTGCTGGGGGTGATGTTCGCCTTCCTCGGCGCCGAGATCGTCACCATCGCCGCCTCCGAAGCGAAGGACCCGGCCACCCAGATCGTCAAGGCGACCAACTCGGTGGTCTGGCGGGTTTGCCTGTTCTATGTCGGCTCGATCTTCCTGATCGTCTGCCTGGTGCCGTGGAACGACCCGCACCTGGGCGTCTCCGGTTATGGCGCCTACCGACGCACCCTGGAGCTGCTGGGCGTGCCGTATGCCGAGCTGCTGATGAACTTCGTGGTGCTGACCTCGGTGAGCAGCTGCCTGATCTCCGGCCACTACACCGCCTCGCGCATGCTGTTCTCCCTGGCCCAGCGTGGCGATGCGCCGCGCCTGTTCAAGTTCACCCGCACCGGCACCGGCGTACCGGTGAACGCGATCATCGGCTCGTGCCTGGTGGCGGTGTTCTGCGCGCTGATCAACTTCAGCGACACCCTGCGCCCGAAAGACGTGCTGGAAACGCTGATGAACACCACCGGCATGATCGCCCTGCTGGTGTACCTGGTGATTGCCTTCTCGCAACTGCGCATGCGTCGCAAGCTGGTGGCCGAGGGCAAGGAAGTGCGCCTGAAGATGTGGTTGTTCCCGTGGCTGACCTACCTGGTGATCGTGTTCATCGTGGCGGCGCTGGTGACCATGGCCTTCATGCCTGACTACCAGATCCTGGTGATCTCCACCGGTATCGCTGCGGCGATCGTGGTGGCCATGGGCGTGGTGCACCAGATGCGTACCGCCAAGCGTCACTGAATACGGTAGCGCCTCGCGCAACGGCCGGTCTCCGTCAGGGGACCGGCCGTTTTCATTTTCGCCTGCGCCAATCGGATCATCCCTACGCTGTGGGGTGCCGACATGGCTTATGCTGCACGCAATTGCCCTACAAGGAGTCGTCCCATGTCCTGGTCCGCCACCCAGTATTCGCTGTTCGAAGACGAACGCACTCGCGCCGTACGCGACCTGCTTGCCGCCGTGCCGACGCGCCCGGTGCGCCACGCCACCGACCTTGGCTGCGGTCCGGGCAACTCCACCGAAGTGTTGCTGCAACGTTGCCCCGATGCGCAGGTCGTCGCCCTGGACAGCGATCCGGACATGGTCGACAAGGCCCGGCAGCGGCCACGGTTGAGCATTCCACGGGTGCGTTGCGAGATTGGCGAGATCGCCGGCTGGGCGGCCCAGGTGCCCCAGGATCTGATTCTTGCCAACGCTTCGCTGCAGTGGGTGCCGGACCATGCCAGCCTCTATCCGCATCTGGTACGGCAGCTGAACGAAGGTGCGAGCCTGGCCGTGCAGACGCCGGACAACCTCGACGAGCCGGCTCATCGCCGCTTGCGCGAGATTGCCAGCCAAGGACCTTGGGCTGACAAGTTCGCTGACTTCAGCCTGCCGCCGCGGCACAACGCAGGTTTCTATTACGACCTGCTCAGCCCTTTGTGCGCGCGGGTGGATGTGTGGCGCACCACCTATCACCACCCCTTGATCGGTGGCGCCGAGGCGGTGGTGGAGTGGTTCAAGGGATCGGCGTTGCGGCCTTACCTGGCGCGGCTGGATGAGCAGGAACAGGCGGGTTTTCTGCAGTTGTACCTGCAGGCCATGCAGCATGACTACCCGGCGGCCAGCGACGGTCGGGTGTTGTTGCCGTTCCCGCGGCTATTTGTGGTGGCCACGCGTTAGGCGCCAGAGCACCCAGGCATAGATGCCGAGGTTGAGCGCCAGCACGATGGTGCCCAGCCACAGCTGGATCTGTGGGGTCAGGCCGGCGGGGTAGATCACGGGCCAGATGTAGTGTTCGACGAAACCGCCGTGGTAGCCGGCGTCGCCGGCGGCTTTACGCAGGTGGTTTTCCCAGTCGGTGAGGGGGCACTCCAGGTGCAGGCCTTCCACGGCCAGGCCCCAGGCTAGGGCGGGGAGGTGGATCAGCAGGGCGCGGCGGCGCCAGAGCACCAGCAGGCCGCCGAACAGGACGAGCAGGATGAACGAGAGGTGGAACAGGACCAGGGTGTCGGCGGCCAGGCGGTGGAACATGGTGGGTGGGGCCTTGCTGGGGGAGATGGGTTAGTTTGTCATGGTTTTTCGGTTTTGAGTTTGGGGTAATTGTTTTGAT
>NZ_JBOBDQ010000026.1:0-71141 GCF_050586565.1 Pseudomonas sp. WC1 | reverse complement strand
TTTATTGGTCGTGTTTGCAAAACACCACACTAGGGCGCCGGTACGAAAATGGCGAGTCACCGCTATGCACAGGGGCTACCATGTCACCCATGGCCAATATCAACGACACTACCGAAAACGACGCCTGCTACCTGGCACTGAAAGCGCGCGATACGCGCTTGGACGGCTGTTTTTTCCTGGGCTGGCGTCCCCCCTATGACACTGCGGCAATGCTCGGCTTTCTGCGCCTGCGGGCGATACCCGGCCTGGAGTGTGTGGAGGAGGGGACATACACCCGTACGCTGCGCCTCATGCAGGACGGTCAGGAACATTGCGGCTGGTTGAGCGTGGCCTTTGACGAGGCGCGCGCCCAGGCGCGGGTCACGATCAGCGATTCCCTGGCGGGCGTCCTGCCCACGGTGATCAACCGCGTGCGCGCCGCGTTCGACCTGGATGCCGACCCGCTCGCCATCGACGCCGTGCTGCACAGTGCGTTCCCCTCGGGTGCGGGCCTGCGCGTTCCGGGAACGGTGGATGGTTTCGAGCTGGCCGTGCGCGCCGTGCTGGGCCAGCAGATCACCGTGGCCGCTGCGCGCACATTGGGCGCACGCCTGGTCGCGGCCTTCGGACAACCCATCACAACACCGCTGGCTGGCACGGACCGTCTGTTCCCCACGCCCGCCGCGTTGATTGCGGCCAGCGGTGATGAACTGGGCCGGCTGGGCATCACGCGCCAACGCCAGGCGGCGCTCAAGGCGCTGGCCGAAGCGGTGCTGGAGGGCGGCCTGATCCTGAGCTCAGGGGTGGACGTCGCGGCCACCTGTGCCCGCTTGCGCGCACTGCCGGGGATCGGCGACTGGACCGCGCAATACATCGCCTTGCGTGCGTTGCGCTGGCCCGATGCCTTCCCGGCGGGCGATGTGGCGCTGCAAAAAGCCCTGGGGGTGAGCAGCGCACAGGCGGCAACGCAAGCCGCGCAGGGCTGGCGACCCTGGCGCGGTTATGCAGTGCTGCGCGCCTGGCAAAGCCTGCACTGACAGGCCAGTCACTAACTTGCAGATGCATGGCTGGACGCACTCTCGGGTTTTTCTCTTGAGTATCGGGGGAGTCGAAGCGCTGGGCGCCGAACACAGGTGACGTGCCTGCCATGGCAGGTCCAGTTGCCCGACCTGAAAAGCGCATGATATAAATGAGATTCACTATCAATTGGTTGCCATCATGGCGTCGACCGACAACGATCTCCTGCGAGCCCTGGCCTTGCACTACGACGATTTGGTCGAGCACATTCGCCGACGTTTTTCCAACCAGCATTTTGCCCGCGACGTGGTCCATGATGTCTGCGTACAGATCCTGGAAAAGCCGCCGCTCAACGCCATCAGCGTGCCCATGGCCTTTTTGCGGCGTGCCACGCTCAACCGCGCAATCGACCGGCGCCGTTCGGAAAGCACCCGCACGCTGTACGCGCAGAGCCAGATCGCCGTGGTCGAGCAGCACTGCGACCAGCTGGATGGTGCGATGGCGCTCGAATTCGAACAGCGCCTGCGTGCCTTGCTGGCGGTGATCGACGCATTGCCGGCGCGCCAGCGCCAGGTGTTCCTGCTCCACCGTATTCACGGCATGCCACAAAAGGACATCGCGCAGGAGCTGGAGATTTCCGTGAACATGGTTGCCCAGCATTTCATGCGGGCCATGCGCACCCTCGCACAACGCTGGCAGCCGGAGGCCTGATCGATGCAACGCCGTAGCGCGCCCGGCGCGCGCGATGCCCTCGAGCCTTACGCTGAATCCTTGCGTGCTCTGGTGCCCAGCCGTGAGGCGCTTTTGCAGGAAGCCAAGGCGCAGAGCGCACGCAACGCCAATCGTCGGCGTAAGGCCGCCGGCACGGCCCTGCTGCTGGCCCTGGCCGGTTGGGCCTGGCTGGCCGACCCGGCGCTGGGCTACCGCCAGGTCGAGGTGGCCAGCACCGGTCGCGAAACGTTGCACCTGGATGATGGCAGCGTGGTCGAACTGGACGCCGGCAGCGTGCTGCGCATCGAATATCGCCTGCGCAGTCGGCAGTTCGAGCTGCTCGATGGTGAAGGCTTGTTCAGCGTGGCTCATCAAGCCAAGCCCTTCATCGTGCGTAGCCAGGGCGTGGCTGTGCGCGATATCGGCACGGTGTTCGATGTACGCAGCGACCTGGACGGCGTGCGGGTGGCTGTCCTGGAGGGCGAGGTGGAAGTGGACAACGGTATGGCGCGTCAACGGCTGACGGCCAACCAGCAACTGCTTGCCAACCCTCAGCGCCTGGGGCCGGTGCACGCCAGCAAGCCCGGCGAACGAGACGCCTGGCGGCATGACCTGTTCCATTTCGACGGCACCCCGCTCGAGTCGGTCCTGGCGCAACTGCGCCGCCACCGTGACGCGCCGATTCGGCTGCAGGGCGCGACCGCCAGGCAACACCGGCTCAGCGGAGAGTTCCCCACCGGCAATGTCGAACAGTTGCTCGACAGCCTGCCCCAACTGGCGCCGGTAACGGTCAGTCGCGACAAGAGCGGTGCTGTGCAGGTGGATGTGCAGCGCTGAAAAATTTTTTCAGCGCTGCATCAATGTGCGGGTCAGCACAAACGCCAATCCCTATGAAACGCATTCTCACTTGCTCTAATGGGGATTCCATGACGCTCTTTAGCCACCCGCTGCGTCAGGCCATGGGCCTGGCGACATTCGGATTTCTGCTTGCCGGGCCTGTGCAGGCCGAACAGACGCACTACCGCATCGACCTGCCGGCCCAACCGCTGGATCAGTCGATCAACGCCCTTGCCCGCCAGACCGGTAGCCGCATTCTGTTCAACACTGACGCCGCGCACGCGGTACAAGCGCCGGCATTGCACCAGCAACTGAGCGTCGAACAGGCGCTGCGCCATTTGCTCGCCGGCAGCCACCTGAGCCTCACCCAGGCAGCCGATGGCCAGTATCTGATCGCGCTGCCCAGCGAACCCAGCAACGGTGCGCTGGAACTGGACGCGTCCAGCGTCATCGGCCGCCAGCCGGTCACCTCCACCGAGGGCAGCCATTCCTACACCTCTGGCGCGGTCACCCTGGGCAAGGGCGTACAGACCCTCAAGGACATCCCGCAGTCGGTCACGGTGATGACCCGCCAGCAGATGGACGACCAGAACACCCAGACCATCAGCGACCTGGTCAACCGCACGCCCGGCCTCACCGCCAGCCGTTCGCCGGGGTCGGGGCTGTTCATCTATTCGCGCGGTTTCAGCATCGACACGCTGCAGTACGATGGCGTGCCGATCCCGCGCAATACCTACTCGCTAGGCAGCTACCTCACCGAAGACCTGAGCTTCTATGACCGTGTCGAAGTGCTGCGTGGCCCGGCCGCGCTGCTGCAAGGCGGTGACAGCCCGGGCGGGGCGATGAACCTGGTACGCAAGCGCGGGCAGGACAAGGCGGTGGTCAGCCTGACCGGCAAGGCCGGTTCCTGGGACCGCTATGGCCTGCAACTGGACGCTGGCGGCCCGTTGAATGCCGAGGGCACCCTGCGTGCCCGCACGGTGGTCAGCCAGAACGACAACGGCTCGTTCATCGACTACGTGCGTGGCTGGAACCAGACCGTCTACGCTGCCGTGGACTATGACTTCACCCCGGACTTCACGATGGGTCTTGGCGTTGCCAACCAGAAGGGCCACGCCCGCCCGGCCATGCTCGGCCTGCCGCGCTATGCCGACGGCGGCAACCCCGACTGGTCGCGCTCGACCTATGTCGGCGCGGACTGGAACCGTGCCAACAATGATCAGACCAGCGTGTTCCTCGACGCCAGCTACCGGCTCAACGACGACTGGCGGCTGAAGGCTGCCGGCGTGTACATGAGCGAACACAACGGCGCGACCTACCAGGCGTTGTGGGATGCCCTCCCGGCCAACGGCTCCACCAGCAACACCTACATCGACTGGAGCACCGATTTCACCACCCACAGCAAGGGCCTGGACCTGTACCTGGACGGCCAGTTCACCGGTTTCGGTTTCGAGCAGACCTTCCTGCTCGGCGCCAACTACTCGCGCATCAATACCGACGACCGCTGGGCCAGGGCTCCCACATTAGGCGCAGACTCCAGTAACGTCGACCATCACCGCCCGATGCCAGACATCTACGGCCTGGCAAGCCGGGGCCGTGGCGAGTTGACCGAGTACCAGATCACCCAGAAAGGCTTGTATTCGCGCTGGTCGATCAACCTGACCGAGCCGCTGAAGCTGATCGTCGGTGCCCGCACCAGCTGGTACGACTACAGCTACGCCTCCCAGTCCTTCGCCCGCACCGGCTACAGCGAGTCGACAACCAGCAGCAACGGCAAGGTTTCGCCCTATGCGGGCCTGGTGTATGCGCTGAACAAACAGTGGTCGGTCTACACCAGCTACACCGACGTCTTCCAGCCGCAGAGTGCACGCACCAGCAGCGGTTCGGTGGTCGAGCCGATCATTGGCAGCAACTACGAACTGGGGCTCAAGGGTGAGTTGTTCGACGGCGCGCTGAACACCTCGGTCGCGCTGTTCCGCTACGACCAGGAGCACCACGCGGTGCTCGACCGCAGCGGGCCGATGGACTGCAACGGCTGGTACTGCTCGAAGGCCTCAGGCAAGGTGCGCAGCCAGGGCCTGGAGGCGCAGGTCAGCGGTGAGGTCCTCAGTGGCCTGCAAGTGATGGCCGGCTACGTCTACAACACCACGCGCTACCTGGAAGACGCCAACTACAAGGACAAGGTCTACAGCACCTGGACGCCCAAGCATCAGTTCAAGCTGTGGGCCGACTATACCTTGCCCGGTAACTGGAGCCGTGCCTCGGTGGGGTTGGGCACCACGGCGGTCACCGGCACCACCTCCTACGACCACGTCTTCGATCTGCCCGGTTATGCCATCTGGGATGCTCGGGTCGCGTACAAGGTCAGCGACGAGGTGATCGTGGCGGCGAACCTCAACAACCTGCTGGACAAGAAGTACTACCAGCCTGCCTACAACACCATCGACTACAACAACTACTACGGCGACCCGCGCAACGTCATGTTCAGTGTGAAATACACGCCGGAACTCTAGTTTGGCTGTAGTGCGCGAGGGGCAGCTGTGATGGTCACAGGGCTCATGGGGCGAGCGACTGTTGGTCGTGGGCCGGAAGCTGGCACGCCGATGTGAGCTCTTTGCGACCTGTAGCAGATGCTGGAAGGTTGGGGCCGCTCTGCGGCCCATCGCCGGCAAGCGCGGCTCCCACAAGTGAAGCGCAGGCCTGGAAGCGGCGCTTGGTCCTGTTGGAAGCGGCCGGCGATGAGGCCTGCACTGACAACACAAAGGCGTGGTTCAATGTCTGCTCGGGGTCAGAAGCGGTCAGTCGCGCCCGGCTACTTTTGACCCATAGCAGCTGTTAGCAAAGCACGGTAATTGACCGGAAGCGACCATGAGACCAGTCTCATGATGTTTGACAGGCAAGCCTACGTGCCCTGTGGCGTCGAGACTGCGACAGCGTCCGATCTTCGACGCTGTGAGTCAAAAGTGTGGTCAACTCGGCATCCATAGGAAAACCATCCTCCAACCATTTGAGCGCTAACCCCGACCAATAGTCGGAGTGTGACATCAGCGCTGTTATGACCAGTGGCTGCAATGTTATGTCATCAGGCAGTATGTATTTTTCTTCGAGGGCTTTTACCGCGCGGGGCAATTGTTGCGCTGCTTGTTCTAATGGTTTTTCCAGCAGCGGCAGTAACCATACGTAGGTGAATTCCTCTTTCATCCTATCTCCACGAATACTGAAGGGTGTGCTTTGTATGGCAGGGGCTGTGTTGACCGACTTTTGCCTGCCGTCACCTGCGCTGTCCGGTTACGTGGAGCTGCATGCTACTTAACCAACGCACGTACTCGTTGAACCATCTCATTGGCATGATCAGGTACAGATATTGAAATGCCCAGATAGTGCTCAAGATGCAGGGTAAGCGCGTGCTCACCTACTATCAAATCCCAGTAGCGCTGATCCAGTCCGTCGAATTTTTCCTTCCAGTAACCGTCCAGCCCTTGCTCAAGCTGCTGAGCCACGTTCTCGAAAACTTCCCAATCTGCGTGCTCTGATACTTCTATGATCGCCATGCGTCACCTCACCAAGCGAATGCAGATTTTCGTGGTTCTTGCGAACGGCAGCAATGGGGCGTAAGCGGCCGGTCGCGAAGGGCCGCTCTGGGTCGAAATTACGCCGACCAACTCTGACAGGGCTCGCAACATCGCCCAAACCCTTCTATCCTGTGCCCGACTCGTATTACCGCGGCTGCTGAACCCGGTACTCACGAGGAAGCCAATATGCAAAGAACCCGAGCCTGGAGACGCCAGCAGGGCCGTAAACACGGCAAGATCAACACAGTACAACCACCTGTGTTCAAGCCGGAAAAGAACTGGAAGTTGCTGTACGGGCGCGCCGAGAAGCTGAAGAGGGCGTGCCAGCTCGGCATGAGTTACCCCGTTCGCTCCACCCGCCAATTGCTGGATCAAGGATGACCAACCTTCTATTCATTTGCAGCCGCAACCAATGGCGCAGCCCCACTGCGGAAAATCTGTGGCGCCGCCGCGCAGGCTTTGAAGCCCGCTCGGCAGGCACCAACCTGAATGCACGCAGGCCCATCGGCCCGGCGGATATCCGCTGGGCCGATGTCATTTTCGTCATGGAGATCAAACACCGGCAGCGGCTGCAGGCGGAGTATTCACGTTTGCTTGAACACAAGCGGTTGCACGTCCTGGATATTCTCGACGACTACCGCTACATGGACCCTGAGTTAATCTCCATCTTGGAAGACAGCGTGGCGGCCTGCCTTGAGAGTTAGCCCTCAGATTGGGTTCCGCGTGTATCGCGTGGGCGCCTCGCCAGCAATCAACCGCCCAGTGCCAGGATGCCAATGATCAAAGCGCTCCCCGACACCAAGATCGAGCTCCTGCTGAGCACGGCGCAACGGGCCGATCTGAAACTGACCGATTTATTGTTTTACTCCAGGCAATTGGGCCTGCGCCCTGCGGAGCTGCTGAATACTCTCTCGATTGAAGCTGCTCGACGATTCATCTTGGGTGAAATGTCGTTTGAGATTGGCGATGACATCATGAACGGTCTGTTCACGGTCATTGTTGACCTGGGTATGGATGAGCAGATGCCGCAGCCAGCGTTCAACATCTATCTGGCCTTCGACGAGGGGGAATATCAACACTCGGGGGACTCGGAACACATCAAGCCGTCTGAGTGCTACACCCGGCTACAGCTTTTGGAGCTACTACGAGAATTGCCCGACAGCGATTGACCGCTTTGGGTCGAAAGGGGCCACTAGAAAAGTCATCTTCGCCTCGCTTTGCGCTCGCCCAAACATCCAGCTATGCCCAGACCCCACCAGGGCCTATGGCGGACTTCAATCCCTGCGACCCCTTTCACATGCCAGCATTCCCAATTCCTCCCTCACTGAGTACACTTGAGACAAGTTCTTATTTGCACCTGGTAATCTTTTTTAGGGAGGCGTGATGTCCACCGTTGTTCCCGATGGCACTGCGCACACCGGCCTGGAAACACTGTACCGTGAGCACAGCGGCTGGCTGCACGGTTGGTTGCGCCAGCGTCTGAACAACTCTGCCGATGCCGCGGACCTGGCCCAGGACACCTTCATCCGGGTGCTGTTGGCGCGCACCGCCGGCACCCTCAAGGAGCCGCGGCACTACCTGGCGACCATCGCGCGCGGGCTGACCATCGACCTGTACCGCCGCCGCAGCCTGGAAAGCGCCTACCTTGAAGCCTTGGCGCAGCAGCCGGAGCGTTATGCGCCCTCGGCCGAAACCCACGCCGCGATCCTCGATACCCTGATGGCCATCGACCGTATGCTCGATGGGCTTGGCCCGCGCACGCGGGCTGTGTTTCTCGCCGTGCAACTCGATGGCCTGAGCTACGAGAAGACCAGCGAACGCCTGAGTGTTTCGGTGAGCACCGTGCGCAAGCACCTGGCCCGCGCGCTGATGCATTGCCTGCTGGTCGAGGACGCATGAAGGCCATTCTCAGCGCCGCGGTGGACTGGTATGTGCGCCTGCATGACAGCAGTGTCGATGACGCCACCCGCGCCGCATGGCAAGCCTGGTGCATGGCCGACCCTCGCCACGCCGCAGCCTGGGCGCGCCTGGAGCAACTGCAAGGCCGCCTGGGCAGCGCCCCCCGCGGTGCCGCGCAGACCCTGGAAAACGCCCGGCGTGACCGGCGCCATGCCGTGAAGGCACTGGCGCTGTTGCTCGGCGTCGGGGCCGTTGGTTGGCAGGGGTACCGGGCTTCGCCCTGGAGTGCCGACTATGCGACACGGATCGGCGAGCGCCGCCGACTGACCCTGGCCGATGGCACACGCCTGGACCTCAACACCGACAGCCGTGTCGATGTTCGCTACGACGCGGGCCAACGCCTGATCCAGCTGCAGCGCGGCGAGATCCTGGTGGAAACCGCCAAGGATGCGCGGCCACTCAGCGTGCGCACCGTGGCAGGCGACATCCTGGCCCTGGGTACCCGCTTCAGCGTGCGTCAGGACAACGACGTGAGCCATGTGGCGGTGGCCGCCCATGCCGTGGAGGTGCGGCCCAGCCGGGCGTCGCAGGTGGTGCGTATCGACAGCGGGTACAGCCTGAGTTTTGCCGCCGACCACATCGGCCCCCTACAACCCTTGGCCCCCGGTGGCCAGGCCTGGGCCGAGGGCATGCTGGTCAGCGTTGACTGGCGCCTGGACGAGGTGGTCCATGAGCTGGCGCGCTACCGCCCCGGTTATCTCGGCTGCGCGGGGGAGGTCGCCGGCTTGCGCCTGTCTGGCGCATTCAACCTGGACGACACCGACGTCGCCCTGGCCAGCCTGGAAGACGCGTTGCCGGTTCGCGCACGGCGCATGACGCGCTACTGGGTGCGCCTGGAGCCAATCGGCAAGGGGTAGGGGCCCACAATCGTGGAGGCCCGAGCCGGGAAGAGTGGTTGAAATCTCATTCGCTCTCAAACATTCGAGAATTTTTCGCATTTGGGGTAGCAGATTTCCTTCGCTGCTTCGGCTCTTGAGGGTGCGCGCATCAAGCGTGCCCAAGCCAACCCGAAACAGGAACCCTTTTTCATGTCCGCACGCCGTACCTCGCTAGCCTGCAGTATTCGTCAGGCGACCCTCGCACTGAGCCTTTGCGGCGCCGCGCTGGCGACCTCGACCGCCTGGGCCGCCGCGCAGCGCTACGATATCCCGGCCGGCAGCCTGGCCTCCGCGATCAGCCAGTTCGCCGCTGCCAGCGGCGTGACCATCAGCTTCAGCAATGACGAAACCAGCGGGCTGCATTCCTCGGGGCTGCACGGCAGCTTCGAGCTGGAGCAAGGTTTCTCCGCGTTGCTGCAGGGATCGGGGTTGCGCGTGCAGCAGGTGGGCGACAAGCGCTATGTGCTGAGCAAGGTGTACAACGACGGCGCCGTCGAGCTTGGCGCGACCAGCGTCGACGCCCTGGGCCTGGGCAGCACCACCGAAGGCACCGGCAGCTACACCACCGGTTCTGCCAGCACCGCGACCGGCCTGCGCCTGTCGGCACGCGAGACGCCGCAGTCGGTCAGTGTGGTGACCCGTCAGCAGATCGAGGACCAGAACCTGACAGACGTCACTCAGGTGCTCGAGCAGACGCCGGGCGTGGTCGTTGACAGCATGGGCCCGGCCGGCAGCGACGCCAACCATATCTATGTGCGCGGCTTCCAGGTCGGCAGCATCCAGGTCGACGGCGTCAACCGCCCCGACACCTTCGGCTTTCGCGACGACCTTGCCGACATGGTGTCGTACGACCGGGTCGAGGTGGTGCGCGGCGCCACCGGCCTGATGTCGGGGACCGGCGACCCCGGCGCCACCATCAACCTGGTGCGCAAGAAACCGACCCTCGAGACGCAGCGTAAGCTGACCCTCAAGGCGGGCTCCTGGGACAGCTACCGCACCGAGCTGGACCTGTCCGGCAAACTGTCGGAGAGCGGCCATGTGCGTGGGCGTTTCGTGGCGTCGACCACCGACAGCCAGAGCCATGTCGATCGTCAGTCGCTGGAGAGGCAGGTGGCCTACGGGGTGGTGGAATGGGATGTCACCGACAGCACGATGCTGACCGTGGGCGCCGAGTACCAGGAGATGGACAACGACGGCGCAGGCAACCACGGCTTCCCGATGTTCAATGCCGATGGCAGCCACTTCAATCCGTCGCGTTCGTTCAACTCGGCCTCGGACTGGAGCTACCACAAGCGCCGCACGAAAACGTTGTTCACCACGCTGGAACACCAGCTGGACAACGGCTGGCAGTTGAAACTGAATGCCGAGCACAGTCGCCGCAGCTATGACGACACCTTCGCCACCGCCGCCGCCGGTAGCGTCAAGCCCGATGGCAGCGGTATCAGCACCTGGACCGGGCGTTGGGCGGGCGAGCCCCGGCAGACGTCGTTCGACCTGTCCGCCAGCGGCCCGTTCGAGCTGCTTTCCCGCGAGCATCAAGCGTACCTCGGCGCCAGTCACTACCGGGCCTACTACCGTAATCCCGGTTACCAGCTATGGACGAGCCAGCCTATCGACAACATTCATACCTGGGACGGTTCGCTGGCGATTCCGGACGCCATCCACAACAAGTATTCGCAAGATGCGCTGGATGAAACCCAGGACGGCCTGGTGGCGTCGGTACGCTGGAGCCTGGCCGATGAGCTGTCGCTGATCACCGGCGCACGGGTGATCGACTGGAAACGCGACGAAACCGGGACCACTCTGTCAAGCGGCGCCACCACGCGCACCTCGCGCAGCGAAACCGGGGTTGTCACGCCTTACGTGGGGCTGGTCTACGACTTCGCCGAAAACTGGTCGGCGTACGCCAGCTATACCGCGATCTTCAAGCCGCAGAGCAGGCAGGATGCCAGTGGCGGCTACATCGAGCCGCTGGAGGGCGTGAACTACGAGTTGGGTATCAAGAGCGAGTTCTGGGACAAGCGCCTGACCACCGCCTTCAGTGTCTTCGAGGTGCAGCAGGACAACCTGGCCGTGGCCGACGGCGACAAGCTGGCACCAAACGGCGACCAGGCCTACCGCGCCGAATCTGGCACCAAGACCCGTGGTTTCGAGATGGAAATGGCGGGGCAGATCCTGCCTGACTGGCAGGTTTCCGCCAGCTACACCTATGCCCAGGCCGAGGATTCCGATGGCAAGCGCCTGCTCACCGAAGTACCGCGCGATACCTTCAAGCTGTTCACCAGTTACCAACTGCAGTCCTTGCCACAGTTGAAGATTGGCGGCGGCGTGCGCTGGCAGGGCATGGAGTACAAGAAGAACGCCGGCCCGAACAAGGAGACGTTCACCCAGGGCGCCTTCAGTGTGGTCGACCTGATGGCGCAGTACGCGTTCACGCCGCAGACCAGCGTCGCCTTGAACCTCAACAACGTGCTGGATGAGAAGTACTACTCCGCGATCGGCGGGCGCGGGTGGTACGGCACCCCGCGCAGTGCCACGGCAACGTTGGTCTACGCATTCTGATCCACGTCGGGCAGGTCGGGTGGGGCCCACAGCCGAGGCCACCCGACATACCGCGATGGACAGGCTCTGCGGCTGCCTGGTGCTACCAGCTTTGTGAATGAGGCTGCGGCCCTGGCAGCGTCGGAAACAACGGCAACACCTCCTCGGCCAGCTCCTGGATGATCTCCTGCGCCGGACGCCTGGCCATCTGCAATCCCAGCGCGGCGTGGTTCACCCCGGCCGCGCGCCATTCCTCCAGCAGTTCGACCAGCCCATGGCGCCCTGTGCGCAGCACATAACCGCCCTGCAGGGGCGTTCGGGGAAAGTGCGGGTCTTCGTCCAGGTCGATCCATTCATTGGTCATGTGCGGGCGGAAACCGCCACCCGGTATAGCTTCGCGCCAGGCGCGGACTTTTGCCGCCAGGCGCAGCGGCCCGTGCCTGTCGTGGGTGGCGTGTGGGTAGGTGAGCCAGCCATCGGCATGTTCGCGAAAGGTGTCGGCGTTGGCGCCACAGGTGTTCGGGGTGGTGTTCATGACTGCTCCTTGGGTCAGCATGTTCAAGGGCCGGTGGCCGGGGCGGGAAGGCGGATACCGCGTTGCACGGCCGGGCGCCGTTCGACCTGCCGGTACCAGCGCGTCAGGTGGCGGTGGACACTGAAATCAAAGCCCACCAGGGCTGCGATATGCAGCCAGGCGAAGGTGGCCCTGGACCGGCCCTGGCCGTCGCGTTTCGCCTATTACGTGGTCGCCCGCAGGGAGAAGCTCGAACGACCGCCGGTGCGGGCGTTCATCGACTGGCTGGCTGGGCAGCTTGTCGGTGGCTAGAGGGTAGGGGGGCAGTATTTTTCCGGGTCGCGACTTTCACGATGTTGCCCCGCCGCTACTCCACTGCCTCCGCCAGCCCCTGGTCCTCACCCAGGAAACCACCGCTCTGATGCCGCCACAGCCGTGCATAGGTGCCGTTCCTGTCGAGCAGTTCGGCATGGCTGCCTTGTTCGATGATGCGCCCCTCGTCCATGACGATGAGCCGGTCCATGGCGGCGATCGTGGACAAACGGTGGGCGATGGCGATGACGGTCTTGCCCTGCATCATGTCGTCGAGGCTTTCCTGGATCGCGACTTCAACCTCCGAGTCCAGGGCGCTGGTGGCTTCGTCGAGCAACAGGATCGGCGCGTTCTTGAGCATCACCCGGGCAATGGCAATGCGCTGTCGCTGACCACCGGACAGCTTGATGCCACGCTCGCCCACCAGGGTGTCGTAACCGCTGTGGCCTTGCCGATCGCTCAGCTGGCTGATGAAACCATCGGCCTGGGCGTTGGCCGCGGCGCTGCGGATCTGCGCCTCGGTCGCTTCGGGGCGGCCATAGGCGATGTTGTCGCGGATGGAGCGGTGCAGCAACGAGGTGTCCTGGGTGACCATGCCGATGGCGCTGCGCAGGCTGTCCTGGGTGACCTGGGCGATGTTCTGCCCATCGATGCGGATCTCGCCGTCGTTGACGTCGTAGAAGCGCAGCAGCAGGTTGATCAGCGTGGACTTGCCGGCGCCGGAGCGGCCCACCAGGCCGACTTTTTCGCCGGGGCGAATGTGCAGGGTCAGGTCATCGAGCACCTGGCGTTCGCCGTTGTAGTTGAAGCTCACCTTGTCGAAGGTCACCGCGCCACCGCGGGTCACCAGCGTGCCGGCGTCGGGCGCATCCTGCACCTTGGGGCCGCGGGTCAGGGTGGCCATGCCGTCCTGCACGGTGCCGATGTTTTCGAACAGGGAGGTCATCTGCCACATGATCCAGTGCGACATGCCGTTGATCCGCAGGGCCATGGCCGTGACCGCCGCCACGGCGCCCGCGCCAACCTGGCCCTGGTGCCAGAGCCACAGGGCATAGCCGCCGGCCCCCAGGATCAAGCCGACCACCAGCGCCTGGTTGACGATCTCGAACTGGCTGACCAGGCGCATCTGGCGAAAGCCGGTGAGCTTGAAGTCTTCCATCGCCGCCCGCGCAAAGTGCGCTTCGCGTTTGGAATGGGAGAACAGTTTCACCGTGGTGATGTTGGTGTAGGCGTCGGAGATGCGCCCGGTCATCGATGACCGCGCATGGGCCTGCTCCTGGCCGACCTTGCCCAGGCGCGGCACGAAGTACAGCATGGCCAGCCCGAACAGGGCGCCCCAGGCCAGGAACGGCAGCATCAGTTGCAGGGCGAAACCGCCGGCCAGGGCGATGATGGCGATGAAGTACACGCCGATGCCGGGCAGGACCTCGATCAGGGTGAACAACACCTCGCGCACGGCCAGCGCGGTCTGCATCACCTTGGTGGTGACCCGGCCGGAAAACTCGTCGGAGAAGAACGACAGGCTCTGGCGCAGCATCAGCCGATGGAAATCCCAGCGCAGGCGCAGCGGCAGGTTGATCGCCAGCACCTGGTGCTGCATCAGGGTGCGCAGGGCCACCAGCACGATACTGGTCAGCAGGACGATACCGATGCTCCAGAGCACGCGGCTTTCCTGTTCGCTTGCGCCGCCTGCCTGCCAGGCGGGGAGCAGGTCGACCACCTGGCCGAGGAAGGAAAACAGCCAGGCTTCATAGATCGACACGCCGGCACTGAACAGCGCGAGGGCCAGGAGGTACCCGCGCGCGCCCCGCGTGCAGGCCCACAAGAAGCGCAGCAGGCCTAGCGGTGGCGGTGGAATCTCATCAGGCGGGAAGGGGTCGAGCCATCGTTCAAAAACACGCAGCATGCTGGTCTCCGGAAGGGCGCGGCGTTGATCGGCAACGCCGTAGCGATCGTGCAACCATACCGTACATCGAGGTGTTCGCCTTGCCGCTCGTGTCCTCCTGAGGCCAGCTGCTGCCCAGTGTCATCTGCCGCGATCGGTCAGCAAGGCTGCGCCGCCATCCGATTGGAGACGTTGCGCCCGAGCACCAGTACCGCGACAAAACCGCAGCCCACCAGGGCCGTGGCCAGGCTCAACAGCACCGCGGTACCGAGCTGGTCGACAATGCGCCCGCCGAAGTACGAGCCCAAGGCGATGATCACCTGGAACATGGCGACGAACAGCGGCATGCCGCGTTCGACATCCTTGGGCGCCACCACGAACATCCAGATACTGGCGCAGGCGGGGAAGGCGCCAAAGGCGAAGCCCCACAGCGCGATCAGCATCGCGGCGCCGGTCATGCCGGTGGCGAAGTAGGGGAACAGGGCGGTGCTGATGCCGATCATCAGGGCGACCAGCAACAGGGTGTGACGCACACTGCGGTTGGCGGCGAAACCGGCGAAGATGTTGCCGATCACCCCGGCCACGCCGTACAGCAACAGCAGCGAACCGATGGTCGGCCCATCGAAGCCGGCGCTTTGCTTGAAGAACGGTGCGACATAGGTATAGGCGGCAAAGTGCGCCAGGCCGATCAGCAGTACCGCGATCAACCCGACCCGCGCTTGCGGATTGACGAACAGCGCCGGCAGGTCGCTGATGCGAATGGCTTTGTCAGGGGTGAGCCGCGGCAGCAGGAAGACTTGCGCCAGCAGCACCGGCACGCCTACCAGCGCAGTGGCCAGGAAGGTCATGCGCCAGCCCATCAGGCCACTCAGCCAGGTGCCGACCGGCACGCCCAGCACGGTGGCCAGGGTCACGCCGACCATGATGATCGAGGTGGCCTGGGCCACGCCCACGCCCTTGGGTGCCAGCCGGCCACTGAGGGCAATGGCGGTGGCCCAGAAACCACCGATGCTGATGCCCAGCAGCACGCGGCCGAACAGCAGCAGGCTGAAGTCGCTGGCGTAGGCCACGACGGCGTTGGCGAGGATCATGATCAGCGTCAGGCCGATCAGCAGGTAGCGACGGTCCAGGGCGCCGATGCCCACCGACAGCAAGGGCGCGGCGAGGGCGGCCATGATGCCGGGCAGGGTGACCATCAGGCCGGCCTGGCCGGCGCTGATGCCCAGGTCGCTGGCGACATCGTTGAGTACGCCCACCGGGAGAAACTCACTGGTGACCAGGGCGAAGGCGCCCACGGCGACCGAGAGAATCGCCAGCCACTGTTGGCTGACGCTTTGTTGACTGTGTTCGGGACGGCCGTGAGACGGCGGAGTGACACTGGGCATGGTGTTGGATTCCATGGGGGGATGCCGCCTGGGGCGGACCGGGGAGCGGAAAAAATGGTTGGCGATTATAAGAGACGGTTTTGCCGAGCCGACAGGCGGGGCGCTCGATAGTAATCATCAGCCTGATCGATGGTTGTACCGCGAATACGACCACCCCTGGCACGCCTGAACGCCCGTGGACGCTTGCAAAATACATATGGGGATCCGTATATTTGGATTTCCATATGTATTGGTGCAGCCATGATAACCCCGCCCGATGTGTTCAAGAGCCTGTCTGACGAAACCCGTGCTCGCGCCAGCCTGCTGATTGCCAGTCTCGGTGAGCTATGTGTCTGTGAGCTGATGTGCGCGCTGAACGACAGCCAGCCGAAGATCAGTCGCCACCTGGCGCAGCTGCGCAGCAGTGGCCTGCTGCTGGACCGCCGCCAAGGGCAATGGGTGTACTACCGCCTCAACCCGGACCTGCCCGCCTGGGTACACGAGATCTTGCAGGCGACACTGCAGGCCAACAGGCAATGGTTGGCAGAAAACACCCTGCGTCTGCAGAACATGGACGGTCGCCCCGTTCGTGACGCTGCCTGCTGCTGATCATCACTGTACGAGGTCATCATGCTGGTAGCGATTGCAGTCTTCGTTTTTACCCTCATCCTGGTCATCTGGCAGCCGAAGGGGCTTGGCGTTGGCTGGAGCGCAGCGCTCGGTGCCCTCATCGCCCTGGCGGCAGGCGCCGTTTCGCTGCATGACATCCCGACTGTGTGGGCCATCGTCTGGAACGCCACCGTCACCTTCATCGCCGTCATCATCATCAGCCTGCTGCTGGATGAGGCCGGTTTCTTCGAGTGGGCCGCGCTGCACGTGGCGCGCTGGGCAAACGGCAGCGGCTATCGCCTGTTCGCCTTTTGTGTGCTACTCGGCGCCGCCATGTCGGCGCTGTTCGCCAACGATGGTGCGGCGCTGATCCTCACACCTATCGTCATGTCGATGCTGCTCGCGCTACGTTTCTCGCCCGCCGCGACACTGGCCTTCGTCATGGCGGCCGGTTTCATCGCCGACACGGCGAGCCTGCCGTTGGTGGTCTCCAACCTGGTGAACATCGTCTCGGCCGACTACTTCAAGCTGGGCTTCAGCGAATACGCTTCGGTGATGGTGCCAGTGAATCTCGCCAGTGTGTCGGCAACCCTGCTGGTGCTGTTCCTGTTCTTCCGCCGTGATATCCCGAGACAGTACGCGCTCGCGGCCCTGAAGATGCCAAACGAGGCAATTCATGACCGCGCAACCTTCAAGGTTGGTGGCTGGGTGCTGCTGGTGTTGCTGATCGGCCTGTTCGCTCTGGAACCACTGGGTATCCCGATCAGTGCGGTAGCAGCAACTTGTGCAGCGATCCTGTTTACCGTCGCCGCCCGTGGCCACCGCATCTCGACCCGGCGTGTGCTGCGCGAAGCACCCTGGCAGGTGGTGATCTTTTCTCTCGGTATGTACCTGGTGGTATACGGGCTGAAGAACGCCGGCCTCACCGACATGCTCACCCACCTGCTCGACCGCCTTGCGCAGCAAGGGCTGTGGAGTGCCGCCATCGGCACCGGGCTGATCGCTGCATTGCTGTCCTCGGTCATGAACAACATGCCCAGCGTGCTGATCGGCGCTTTGTCTATCCAGGCCAGCGAGGCGCAAGGGCTGGTACGCGAGGCGATGATCTACGCCAACGTCATCGGCTGCGACCTCGGCCCGAAAATCACCCCCATCGGCAGCCTCGCCACGCTGCTCTGGCTGCACGTGCTGGAGCGCAAAGGCATGCGCATCACCTGGGGCTATTACTTCAAAGTCGGCATCCTGCTGACGCTGCCAGTTCTATTGATCACCCTTTCGGCTCTGGCATTGCGCCTCAGCCTCTGAAACCCGCCACGAAGCGCAGGAGCCCTCATGCGAGTCCTATTCATGTGCACGGCCAATAGCTGCCGCAGCATCCTTTCCGAGGCCATGTTCAATCACCTGGCGCCTCACGGATTTGAAGCCGTCAGTTCCGGCAGTTACCCGAAAGGCCAAGTGTTGCCTCGCAGCCTGACCACCTTGCAGCATGCCGGCATCTCGATCGAGGGTCTGAGCAGCAAGGGCAATGACGCGTTCGAGCGTTGTCCTCCTGACATCGTCATCACCGTTTGCGACAACGCTGCCGGCGAAGCCTGCCCGGTGTATTTCGGCCCTGCGCTGAAGACGCACTGGGGGCTGGAGGATCCGTCCGCTGTCGTGGCTGACGAAGCGTCGGTCGATGCTGCATTCCGCGCAACGCTCGCCCGGATCAAGTCTCGCTGCCAGGCCTTCTTTGCGCTGCCATTCGAAAATCTCGACCGTGATCAGCTCAAAAATGAGCTGGATCGCATCGCTATGCTTTGAGCAGGAGGAAACGTGTCCGAGCAACTGCCTAATCTCGATCTCTCGCTGTTCGATCTACCGCCAGCGGCAACCCGCTCCAGCGAGCACAAACCGCGCATCTTGTTGCTGTATGGATCGACCCGCGAACGTTCCTTCAGTCGCCTGCTGGTGGAGGAAGCTGCACGCCTGCTGGAGCACTTCGGTGCCGAGACCAAGGTCTTCAATCCTTCGGGCCTGCCGCTACCTGACGATGTGCCTGTCGAGCACCCCAAGGTGCAGGAGCTGCGTGATCTGGTGCAGTGGTCGGAAGGCCAGGTCTGGTGCTCGCCAGAGCGCCACGGTGCAATGTCAGCAGTGTTCAAGGCGCAGATCGACTGGATTCCTCTGGCACTGGGGGCGGTTCGCCCCACTCAAGGCAAGACCCTGGCGGTCATGCAGGTATGCGGCGGCTCGCAGTCATTCAACGTGGTCAACCAGTTGCGCGTGCTTGGCCGCTGGATGCGCATGTTCACCATTCCCAACCAGTCTTCGCTGCCCAAAGCCTACTTTGAGTTTGATGACGCCGGGCGGATGAAACCCTCGCCGTACTACGATCGCGTGGTGGACGTCATGGAGGAACTGGTGAAGTTCACCGTTCTGTTGCGCGACCGCCAGGCGTTCTTGGTTGATCGCTATTCAGAGCGCAAGGAAAACGCCGAGCAACTCGCTGCCCGTGTAAACCAGCGCTCGATCTGAGACGATGCCCGGAATATCCGCTATTGGCCGAGGGCGTCCCATAGGGAATAGCCCGCTTGGGTCGTAAGCGCTCACCCGAGGATTGCACCTATCGACCCACGGCCATCGTTCGCAAAAGCCTTGCCCGCCCTGGCCCGGGATCAATGGTTAGCGCAGGCATCGCTGCCAAGTCAGGCGGCGCCCTTGGCCTGCTGCTCCAGATGCACCTGCAATGCCGGATCCAGTTGCAGTGCGCCGGCCAGCTCATCCAGGTAGGCCCGCTCAGCTGCCTGCTGGTCATCCACCAGCATCACGCTGGCCAGGTACATTTCCGCGGCCATGGCCGGGTCCCGCGCCGACTGCGCCACCTCTGCAGCATCGAGTGGCTTGCCGACTTCTTCATCCAGCCATTGCTGCAGTTGCGGGTCGCTGGTCTGGCGTTTGATTTCGGCATAGATCAACTGTTCTTCCTGCTGGTCGATGCGACCATCGGCCTTGGCCGCCGCAATCAGCGCGCGCAGGATCGCATGGCTGTGATCCTCGGCCTCGGGGCCGGACAGTTGATCCACCGTGCGAACCGCCTGCTGCGGGGCTGCCGCCTGGCTGCGCTGCCAGCTTTGATAGGCCTTGAATGCCATCATCCCCAGCGACGCCAGGGCCGCGTAATTGACGCCGCCCGCGGAACGCCCCTGGGTATAGCCGCCAGTGTTGCTGCCACCGCCGCCCAGCAGTCCGCCCAGCAATCCACCAAGGCCGCCACCGCCAGCCGTCGTACCGCCGCCGCCAAGCAGGCCGCCGAGCAAGCCATCCAAGCCACCCATGCTGTCTTGCGATGAGCTGCCGCCGCTCCCTTTTTGCATCTGCGAAGCTTGTCCTGCCCGAAGCAGCTGTTCGAGTAGATCACTGGTATTCATGGCACCGCCCTCGTCGGTCGTGGTCGCCCAGACAAGCAACGATAGCCCCCTGAAGGCGATCCGCCATGACCGCCTGACCAATGGGGCGTTCGGCTCAATGCGTTGTCGTTGCTTGGATTGAGGGAGGGCAATACCGCCTGCCCAACGATGGTGGCAAAAGGCCGTATTCCTGCTCGCCTGATCCCTTGCCGCGCTATATCATTGCGCCCCCGCAGCTGAGGTGCTTGCTCGCTGATTGCAGCTGCCGATGGATCGAGACCCGCCCCAAGGATTTTTCATGTCTGGATTGCTCCGTGCGTTCGCACGTCTGTTACCGCTTGCCCTACTTACCGGCTGCGCCGCCAAATCTCCCGCCTTGGTCAGCGAGGCCCTGCAACCGGCCGCTGGTGGTCCAGTAACGTACCTGGTAGGCAGCATCGGCCCCCTTGGCCGCGATAGTGCCTACACCAACCAGCGTATCCTCCTGCGCAAACGTGGCGCGCAGGACGGCGCGGCGGCATGGTGGGGTTTCGCCGAGGTGGCCCACACCCCGAAGGACATCGAAGAGGTGCGCGGCCCCGACAAGCAGGCGTTGCCCGGCGAGGCCAGCGTGTTCGTCATGCCCCTCAAGCCCGGTGACTACGAGTTCTATGACTTCCAGTTCTTCTGGAACGGCTACAACGGTGGCTACAGCTCCATCCGGGCACGGGAACAGTTCCTCGTGCCCATGCACCTGGAAGCCGGCAAGGCGTACTACATCGGCGAATTCCGTTCGCGCTGCCTCGGGACTTCCGCCTGCCTGTTCTTCCATGGTGACCAGCAGCCGCGCGATGAAGTGATCGCCCGGCGCTACACCCCCGCATTGCCGCCCCTGCAGGCCCTGAACTTGAACATGGCGCCGGCATTCCCCTTCGTCATGCCACTGCCCCAAGCCGCCCAGCCGGCGAAGTGACCCGTACCCAGGAAAACCCGCAATGAAAAAGACTCTGTTCCTCAGCGCCAGCCTGCTGCTGGCCGGCTGCGCAGGTACCCAGACCTTGCCCGATCCGCACATCGAGGCAGGCCAGGATTACCTGCCGCCGATCGCGGTAATGGTCGATTCGCTCGAGCACGGCACCGAGCTGCGCAATTACCTGCGCGAGAGCGGCGTATTCAGCAAGGTCGAGAATGGTGCTGCCGGCGAAGGGCAGACCCAGGTGATGGTCAAGCTGGATGCCCAGCGCAAGGTCGCGCCATTTCCTCTACTGTTCCTCAGTGCCGCCACTCTGTTCCTCTTGCCCTTGCAGAGTGACCTGGACACCAAGGCCGACTTCATCGTGATGCGTGATGGCAAGGTGCTCAAGCGTTATCACTATGAAAACTACATGGCCAAGTACGCCTGGCTGCTCGACCTCGGGGTTCCTGAACGCGAGGAAAACATCCGCCGGGTCGCCCGTGCCTTCGCCCGTGACATGCAGGCTGCCAACCTGGCCAGTAAGCCGCTGGAGGCGCAGCGATGAACAATCTGGTCAAGGCGGCGCTGATGGCGACCGGGCTGGCATTGCTCGGCGGCTGTAACCCGTCGATGAAGCCGCTGGGCTATCACGCGCAAAAGCCCTACGTGCCGATGAGCCTGCTGGTGCTGCCGGATGGCTACACCCGCTTCGACGTCCAGGAGCGTGACGAGCTGACCACCGCAGTCAGGTCGTCCGGCGCGTTCTCTTTCGTCGACCACGGACTGCCGCGCAAGGGTTACGCCCTGGTCATCAGCCAACCGCCAGGGGAAGGGGCTGGTTTTCTGGTCGCGCTCAACGCCCTGACGCTACTGACGTTCCCGATGCCCTACAGCTACGTGCACAACCTCACCGGCAAGGTCTACAAGGATGGCGAGCTGCTGCGCAGCTTCAGCTACAAGCGTGAGGGCATGAGCGTGGGCGCCTGGTATGTGCCGCCACCGATCACCGAGAACCAGCGGCAGATGCTTACCGAACTGATGCGCGACCTGGAGGCCAGTGCGCTGATTCCCCATGTCGACGATGCGGGGCAGGTTGGGTTGGTTGATCAACGGTAAGTCGTAGGCAGGCCAATGAATTCTCCGTCGCGCAGCAAGGGCGCTTGAACATGGGCAGAAGCGCAAGACTTCAAAAGAAATTGCACAAGCGCCATCTGATCGAGGTCGCCGAAGGGGTGGTGTTGAATGACAAGCTCGTCGAAATGCTATGGGCGCTCGATCATGGCGAGAGATTCGAGTTGAACTCGGGCTCGTTTAACGCTGGCGCCATCCTCCGATACCGCTTGAACTATGTGATAACGAGAGGGCCGGTTGCCGGGCACTGGTTATACAGAGCGTTCGACCCTGGGGAGTTGGCCTTGTTCTTCACGGCGAAAGACGTCGAAGGTTTGGGGCATGGTTGGACCTTGTTCGAGGATGAGTGATCCAGAACCTGCGTTGTTCGGAATGTGACTTGCCACCGCCCAAGTGTTCGAACTGCGCGTCAGCGACTGTGGGGCGATCGCTGGCGGCAATGGGGCGTTACGCCAGCATCCCCAGCCACATCGTCCCAAGAATGATGAGCTGCGCCGGCACCAGGTACCGTGCAAAATCGTAGCCACCATTGCTGAACGCCAAAACACATTTGGTCAGCGTGTTCCCCGTCAAAGCCATCATGCCCGGTACCACCAGCTCGGTCATTTGCAGCCGACCTGCAACCACCAGCGAGGCTGCCGACGCCGTTGCCGCGTGGGCATCGCCCAGGCCGCTGACGAACGCTGCGATGCTGGCACCGTTGTGTCCCAGGTGTTCGAGCAGAAACGCCGAGAGCAAAGCGATACCGGTCAGGGCGAGCGTGATGATGAGGGCTGTCCACAGATTGAAGGCGCCAGTGCCCGGATTCACCGCCGAGCAGTTCGAGTCGGCGCGCCAGGGCGCGAGCAGCAGCACGCCATAGAGCGCGGTAACCAGCGCGCCGAGGCCGACCGCTGGCAGGAAAGGGCCGAGCAGGTGACGGTCGATGAAGATCAGCACCAGGGCGAACTGGGTGATGGTGGCCAGGTTCGACAACACCGCCGCCGCCGCGAAGGGGCGCACCGCTGCGCTTTGTCGTCGGGCTTCATGGGCCAGCAGGGCAATGGTCGCCGAGCCGGAGGCAAAACCTGAAGCAATGGCACTCAAGGGCAGGCCATAGCGCGGACCCACGAGGCGTATGGCGATATGGCCCAACGCTGCCACCGTCATCAGCAGGACGACCAAGGTACAGATGGTGCGTGGGTTGAGCACGTTGTAGGGGCCCAGAAAGCGGTCCGGTGTAAGTGGCAATACCACCAGGGCTACCGTCAGCAATGTCAGCCCATCACGCAGCTCCTGTTCGCTCAGTCGCTGCAGCACGAAATGATGCAGCTCGTGGCGCAGGGCCAGCAATACGGTCGTGACCACACCTGCTGCAGCGCCGAGCTCAGGCTCGGCAACGCTCAGCGCGCCCAGGACCAGCACCAGCAAGAGGGCTATCTGCCCTGTCACATCCGGCATTCTCCTGCGCGAGTGGCGGTATTGCAGGCAGAGCAGCAGTACCAGGCCCAGGCTCGTTGTGCCGACCAGCACCGGTCCTGCCAGCAGCATGCTGACATAGCCAAGCAGGGCAGTGATGGCGAAGGTCCTCAGCCCCGCTGCGGCAGGTTCCTCGTCGCGACGTTTCTTGCGTTCGCGCTCAAGGCCTACCAGCATGCCGATCCCCAGCGCCACGGCGCCGTGGCCAACATTCAGCATGTCGAGCATGGCGCTTTCAGGCTTTGCTTGCGTTCACTGTCAGGGCCGCCTTGCTCGAGCGCCATCAACGCTGGCATGTCAAGTATTTCCACCAGCCTGCCGCACAGGCTGACGATGCCTTGCGCACGCAAGCGGGCGACCGAACGGCATACGGTCTCCAGGCGCAGGCCCAGGTAAGATGCCATGTCCTCTCGTGACATGCGTAACATGAAACCATGGGCGGAGTAGCCACGGTTGACGAAGCGCCTGGACAGTCCGATCAGAAAACTGGCCAGGCGCTGCTCGGCGGTGAGGTTGCACAGCATCAGCACGCGCCCGTGCTCACGCACGATCTCCCGGCTCATCAAGCGGTTCAGGCTTTGCTGCAATACCGGAAAGTCGCGTGCCAGCGCTTGCAGGCGACGATACGGCACTGGGCAGACTTCGCTGTCTTCCAGGGCAATCGCGTCGCAGACATGGTGGTCGGTGGCGATGGCGTCCAGGCCAAGCACATCACCCGTCATCCAGAAGTTGATCACTACACCCTGGCCTTCGACGCTGTTCAGGCTGGTCTTGAAACTGCCGCAGCGCACGGCATAGAGCGTGGTCAAGGGGTCATTGGCATTGAACAGCGCCGCCCCTTTGCGGATACGCATGCGTGGCCCGATCAGCGCGCCCAGGCAGCCGGAGTCATGCAAGGGCAGACCGGTGGGCAGGCACAAGCCGCTGACCCTACAGTCGCGGCACAATGTCGCCAGTGGTTCCAGGTGAGCCGCAGGTGAAGGAGGCTGCTCGAGCAGTGTGACTTTCAGTTGGCCAGACATGTTCAGGCCTCCTTCGCACATCGCCGGCCAGCCCGGACTGTCACGCCTGGGCGGGGCGACGAATCCGCGAGCATGTCCAGCGAATGCGGGGCGTTGAGGCGGGCGTTGAGCCGCTCGACAAACTGTTCGGCTTCAGCGGCGGTGCTGAAACCTACCCGCCAGTCGTCCATGCGGACCCAACAGCGGTTCCGTTCGGTGTTGTGCTCGATGTAGATGTTCATGGGTGCCTCCGGAGCATGCATGGGCAGGAAAACTGCGGAACAATGCGAAGCGAAGGCGTCCCTGCCAGCACGATTCGGTTTCTGTCGACGAACACCATTGCGTTGATGAGGGCCATGGCACGCCTCCGGAGGCTGGAGATTGTTGTTGATATGGGAGTAGCGTGCGCCCGGCAAGCGGCGATACGTTGATCCTCGTCAAGTTTTTGTGCAGCGGGATATGCCGTTGGTCCGTGGGGCGTCAGTTGACAAACGTCAAGTCTGCAAAGCACGGCTAAACGATGCTTGGGTTACGTATCGCAACCGCCGAGGTGTGCCATGGAAACCCTGCAAAGACTGCTGTTGATCGCATCGCCCCTGATGCGCCGAACCCCCGTCTACGACCGCGCCGCAGCACTGGCCAAGGCCAAGGGCATGGCGTTGCACATCGTGGCTTTCGATTATGTGGAAGGGCTTGCCACGGCGGGCCTGGTGAATGACCAGGCACTGGCGGTGATGCGCGAAGGCTACGTGCGGCAACACCGGGAATGGCTGGAAAGCCAGGCGCAGTCGATGCGGCGCAATGGTGTCACGGTCACCACCGAGGTGGTGTGGGTGCAGCATCCCTTGAGCGAGATCCTGGTGCACCTGCGCGAACAGCCGTTCGCCATGTTGATCAAGGCGTTCGAGCATGAACCCTGGTGGGCGCGTGCCATGTTCACCTCCCTGGATATCCAGCTGCTGCGCGAAACCCGCATCCCGCTGCATCTGGTGCACAAGGCCAGCCATGCGCTGCCGCGCCGGATCCTCGCGGCTGTGGACCTGTCCAGGCCCGAGGATCAGTTCGAAGGCTTCAACGACCAGATCATCAGCGAGGCGTTGAAACTGGCCCTGCAGTGCAACGGGCAGATCGAATTGCTGTATGCCTATGACCTGGGTTCGATGTACCTGGACGCCGGCGGCAGCCGGGAGCATTCGTTTCTGTTCGATTCCAACCTCGCCCAGACGCTTCACGAAGCCCAGAGCGATGCCTTCCAGGCCCTTGCCGAGCGCAATGGCATCGCTGTCGAGCACCGGCACATGCGCATAGGCGATCCAGCCAAGGTTCTGGCCGTGTTCATGGATAACAATGATATCGATGTGCTGGTGATGGGCAGTTATCACCACCACGGCATTGGATGGTTCATCGGCAGTACCGCGGAGCGGGTACTGCATCGCTTGTCCAGCAGTGTGCTGGTGATTTCCCCCGAACATGCCCAGGGGTAAGGTACAAGGCCCGCAAGGGCCTTGGTTTTCAGGCCCGCAGGTCAAGTTCGTGAAGGATCTCGCTGACATCGCCGCCCAGGTAGCGTGAGGTGAACCCCTGCGCCTTGGTCAGGCGGTGCATGGCGTAGTTGTTCGCCAGGTCCCTGGACATCATCCACTCTTAGCCATTGCGCCGCGCCGCTTCGATCAGGTGCAGCAACAGGCGCTTGCCCAGACCTCTACGCTGCCAGTCCTCCCGCACCGCCACGGCACACTCGCAGCACGGGCTACCCGATATTCCGGCGTAGCGGCTGACGCCAATCTGCTGCAAGCAGCCGTCGACGTGAGCCAGCGCGACATAGGCCATGCGCTGGTGGTAGTCGACGGGCATCCTTTGCGGGTCCAGGCTGGGCAGGCCGCTGCTGATCCCGGCGATGAAGCGGAAACGCCGGGCCTCGGAGGTGATCGACCTGAGGAAGTGCCGGTCGCGGTCGTGATCTTCCTCGCGCAGCGGCCGGATCAGCACGGGCGTGCCGTCATCAAGCTTTTCGACCCAGTGCTCGCAGGCGCCCGGCTGTTCGGTCTGCTGCGTATTCATGTTGCCTCCCATCACCCGGATAGATACCTGAAGCCGTTGTAACGTGGACGGCCGCCGCGGTTCTGACAATCGTCAAGTTCGGACCGGATCACGCGTTTCTGATCTGCATCAAGCGCCAGTGCGACCACCCCCGGAAAATCCCTTTCATCGCACCCCAGCGGCGCAAGTCCGGAGGTCCACCATGAGTCAATATCGACAGTTGCTGGTGCTGATTATCGACGTCGATCCGCATTCAGCCGCGCTGCGTAGGGGGCTGGCGCTGGCGCATGCCAGCGGAGCCCGCGTGCACGTGCTGGGGGTGTTCGTGCCAAGCGAGGCGCACCTGCTGCGCGAAGAGCGGCTGAATGAGGCCGATATCAAGCGCCAGTACGATCACTATCGCGAGCAGTTGCGAACGCTGGTCGAGCGGCACCGCAGCAGTGGCGTGGCACTGACGGTCGATAGCCTCTGCGCCGAGGATATCCGCAGCGAAGCCCTTGACTATATTCGCGAACTGCAACCGGACATGGTCATCAAGGACAGTGAAGCCGCGTCGGCCATGGCGCGGCTGTTCGGGACCCCGTTGGACTGTGCGCTGATGCGCGGCTTCAAGGGGCTCACCCTGTTCGTGCCGATGGCGGCCGCCTCATTGCCCCGGCGTGTTCTCGTAGCCGTAGACACCCGCTTCAGCGAGACGCCAGCCGTACAGGAACAGTTCAATCGTGGACTCATTCGTGTTGCCCAGGCCTTGGCACTGCAGTGCGATGCCCAGTTGCACCTGCTGTCTGCCTACAACATGGCCGGAGTGTTCGCGGCGGATATCAACCTCACCCAAGCGTGGATCGAAGAGATGCGCGAAGCACTGCAGGAATCCTTCAATGCCTTGGCTGAGGCCGAAGGGGTGGCGCCGGACTGTCGGCACTTCATGGAGGGCGGACCGGTGCAGGTGATCCGCGAACAGGTCGCGGCCCTGGAGGTCGACGCCGTGGTGATGGGTGTGGTGCAGCCCAAAGGGCTGGACAAGCTGCTGGGCGATACCACTGAACGTATCGTTGATCACCCACCGTGCAGCGTGCTGGCGGTTCATCCCCATGTGTTCGAAACCCAGGAGCCTTGGCCATGCAACTGACCTTTCTCGGCGGCACCGGGACAGTGACCGGCAGCAAATTCCTGTTGACCTACAACAGCACGCGAGTGCTGGTCGACTGCGGACTGTTCCAGGGCTACAAGCAATTGCGTCTGCGCAACTGGGAGCCCTTGCCACCGGCACTGCGGGCGCTCGATGCGGTCGTGCTGACCCATGCCCATCTCGACCATAGTGGCTACCTGCCGGTGCTGGCCAGGGAGGGCTATAGCGGGCCGATCTATGCCACCCCGGCAACCTGCGCCCTGGCTGAAGTGCTGTTGCTCGACAGCGCGCGGCTGCAGGAAGAGCAGGCCGAACATGCCAATCGCCACGGCTATTCCAGACACACGCCGGCGCGGCCGCTCTATACAGAACAGGATGCAAAGCGGGCGCTGGCACTGTTGCGCCCGGTGGAGCTGCACCAGGCAATGCCGATCACCGAGGGCATGGACCTGCTGTTGCGCACGGCAGGCCATATCCTGGGTGCGGCAACGGTGCAGCTCAGTTCCCAGGGGCAGACCTTGGTCTTCTCGGGTGACTTGGGCAGGCCGCAAGACCCGATCATGCGGGCGCCGGAGCTGATCCGGACGGCGGATGTGCTGCTGGTGGAGTCCACCTACGGTGATCGCCAGCACCCGACAGAATCGACCGAGCAGTACCTGGCCCAGGTGATCAACCAGACACTCCTGCGCCATGGCATCGTCCTGGTGCCGTCTTTCGCTGTCGGGCGCGCCCAACTGCTGATGTATTACCTGTACAAGCTCAAGCGTGACCGGCTGATCCCGGATATCCCGGTGTACCTCAACAGCCCGATGGCCACCGATGCCACCGCCCTGTATCAGCAGTTTCGCAACGAACATCGGCTAACGGCGGCGGAGTGCGCCGCGATGTGCAAGGGCACGCGGATCATCCGCACGGTCGATGAGTCCCGCCACCTCGACCAGCTGCGCGAGCCGGCGGTGATCATTGCCGCCAGTGGCATGGCTACCGGCGGCCGGGTGCTGCACCACCTGAAGGCGCTAGCCCCCAATCCGCGCAACAGCATCCTGTTCTCGGGTTTCCAGGCGGGAGGCACGCGCGGCGCCGACATCGTCGCTGGCGCCCGCAGCGTACGCCTGCAGGGCGAAGACGTGCCCATTCGGGCGCAGGTGCACGCCATGGAAAACCTTTCGGCCCATGCCGACGCCGACGAGATCATGGAGTGGTTGCGCGGTTTCACCCGGCCACCGCGGCAGACCTATGTGATCCATGGCGAGCCACATGCCGCTGACACCTTGCGACGGCGAATCAGCCTGGAGCTCGGTTGGCAGGTGTGCGTGCCGGAATATCAGGAAACCATTGCCATCGACCCTGTGCGCTGAACCCGGCGCGGGAGGTAGTCATGAACACGCAAGCACGAGCGAAACTACGGGCCTGGATGCACCGGCCCAGGGGCAGCCTGGGCTGGATCGTGGCCATTGTCGCGTTACTCGTCGCGGCATCTGTCTACCACGCCTTGAGCCCCAGCTGGCGCATGCCCATGCGTGATCCGGTCGTGCTCCTGAGCCTGCTGGCATGGAGTGTGGCGCTGGGCTGGGCCGTGCAGCACGGAGTGAAACGCACGGTCGGCAAAACCATTTTCAACGGCCAGGAGTCGGGCTGGCAGGCCAGGCTGGCATTGCTGCGCTCGATCAGCCGGGAGTCGAATGTGCTGATGGGCATGCTGTTGCTCCTGGCGGTGCTGGGCGCTGCGACCGCATGGCTGGCCGGGCGCTCTGTGGCGCAGATTGTTGAAAACTGCTCGGCCAACCTGCAGGCACAGGTGCAGGTGCCCGAAGATGAGCAGCTTGCGGCGCTGGTCGGCAAGCCCGTATGCACCTGCCTGGCGCAAACCTTTCTGGAGCGCAATGGGGTGATCCGCCTGGCGTTGTTCGAGACACCGCTGCAGAAAGTGAGCGGCCTGCGGGCGCTGACCCCTGCTGATGAGCAGCGCTGCCTCGCGCAGTTCGACCTGGTGCCCGAGGAAGGCAGTGCAACCAGGCCTTGAACCCAGGCGGTTGCCATCATGGGCATGCCTGCGCAGGTAGGCCGCCGCGCCTTAGGCTTTGTACGAAAAGTGCCTGCGCGACAATCATGCTGCGTTGAAAACAGGCTCGGAATGCTCATTTACAACCCGTAAGCTCCGCGTCCTCGCCTGTTTTTGCCTTGCCTGATCGTCGCTCGGCTACTTTTCGTACAAACCATAGGCCTGCGCGGCGGCCAGGGATCAACTCAGGATGAGCAGATGAATAACCTGGCTCAGGTCATCCGGGTCGGAGGCTGTGGTGAAGCCTGCCGCCTTGGCCAGGTCGCGCATGGGCTGATTGGCTGCCGAGTCGATCGAGTACATCTGCCGGAATCCCTTGGCCTTGGCGTGATCGATCAGGTGCCTAAGCAACAATTGGCCCAGCCCATGATGTTGCCAGCTGTCGAGTACCGTCACCGCGCACTCGCATTCATCCTTGCCGGCACAGGCGGCGTAGCGCGAAATGCCTACTTCCTGCAGTTCTCCGTCCACATGGGCGAGGGCGACATAGGCTGCCTGCCGGTTCTGGTCGACCATCATCAACTGGTCGAGCATGGCTTCACCGGGTTCCTTGACCTGGCAGAGGAAGCGAAAATGCCGCGACTCAGGCGACAAGCGCTCGATGAAGGCCTTTTCGCGTTGCCGGTCCTTGGCTTGCAACGGTCGGATCAGCACATGGCTGCCGTTGTCCAAGGCTTCGATCCAGTGCTCGCCAGGGGGTGTTGGAAACTCGGGTTTGGAGGGTTGGCGTGAAGTCTCGGCGGGGGGCATGGCAATATCCTCGGCAGTGATTGAACCAGGAAACACCAGTGTGGGCGATCGACCTGAAACTGACTTGACAGTTGTCAAAGGCGTGCAAGAGCCCCCGATCAAGCCTTCATCAACGCCGGCGGGAGGAAGATCTGCGCACCGAGGGTCTCTGAGCTTCTTCTGGCCTTTTGCGCTTTCTGAACACCTGGCTACTCGACCTTCATTTGGCTTTCCAGTACTTCTGCATCTCCAGAAACAGGAATGAAGCAGTCCAGGTGATCAGCACCAGGCCCGTCAGCGCCTGCAGGCCGGTGAGGTATTTGAGGTGACCGGTGGGGACGATGTCGCCGAAGCCTATGGTGGTGTAGGTGGTGAAGGAAAAATACACGCAGTCCAGAAGGCTCCCGTCGAAATGTCCGCTGAGCGTCCCCCAGCCCTCGGCATGGGCCATCAGGTAATAAGCCAGGGCGAAGCACCAGACTTCCACGGCATGGGCCAGCAACGCGCCGAACACCCCCGCGACGATACGGAACCGGCTCCACAGCCTCAGGCGTGGTAACCAGTCATTCAGGCGCAGCAGGCATTCGTAGTGGATGACCACCACCAGGATAACGATCAGCATGTTGATCAGCGTGACAGTGAGCATCATCGTTACTCGGGACGGGGTTGCACGGTCAATGCTAGCTCACGCCTGGCACCCACCAGGCTGCACGCTCGACGACTTCGCGCTTGCAGCAAATGGCTGGCAATCGTGTGATCCCAGGTACCTTCAAGTCTGTTGGGAACCATGAGTAGTGCAGTATTGATGTCAAAAGGCCGCCTTGCTGGAACGCCTTTGGTTGCCAGAGGTCTGAAGGGGTGGGTGGCCATTTACCAGCAACTATCAAAGCAGGTATCAGTCCAGAACGAAGCACAACGAAAGAAGGTGTGTAATGGACACGAAAGGCACTCACACAATCGAGCGAGAAAGTGGCGATAAGCCTCAAATGCTGCCGGCGGATGCGTGCGAACGTCTTCAGCTGGCACTGGAAGCAGGGGCTATCGTGGGCACGTGGGTCTGGGACATTTCAAAGAACTGTGTGACGGCTGACGAGCGCTTTGCCCGTACCTTCGACCTTTCACCGGCATGTTGCGCGCGCGGTATCCCCATTGAAGAGGCACTCACTTCGATCCATCCAGAGGATCATGTACGTCTGGATGAGGCCATTGAAGACGCCATGGTTCGCGGGGGCGCGTTCCGGTGTGAATACCGCGTCAAGCAGACTGATGGAGGCTACCGGTGGATCGAGGCCAATGGCCGTGCCCAGCACGATGATAATGGCGTAGCGGTCAGATTCCCGGGAGTGCTGATCGATATTGAATCGCGCAAGGCGGCGGAAGCTGAACGCGATCGCGCATCGGCGTTGCTTCGCGCGTTCACCGCGGCTGTTCCTGGAGTGGTGTACGCAAAAGACCGCGATGGCAGGCTCTTGATAGCAAACGATGGTGCCACGCGGTTGATCGGTAAGCCGCCGGAGTTTTATCTAGGCAAGACCGACTTGGAAATACTCGAGGACAAAGCGCAGGCCCTCAAGGTGATGGAGACGGACCAACGCATAATGCGCGGCGCCATGGCGGAGCAGATCGAGGAGCGAGTGGACATGCCGGATGGCTCGGAAACGATCTGGCTATCCGTCAAGGCACCGATGTTCAACGCTGCAGGCGAGGTGATTGGGCTGATTGGCTCATCTATTGATGTAACGGCAAGGAAGAACGCCGAGGCAGCATTGTTGGAACTGAACCAGAACCTGGAGGCGAGGGTTGGCGAGGCCATTGCCGAACGGGAGGCTGCGCAGGCGGCCCTTCGCCACTTGCAGAAGATGGAAGTGGTGGGGCAATTGACGGGAGGAATCGCCCATGATTTCAACAACTTGCTTGCAGGTATCGTTGGCAGTTTGGACCTGATCAAGGTTCGCTTGAGCAAAGGCCGCACGGCCGATCTTGAACGATATCTCTCGGTGGCCTATGGCGCTGCCCAGCGGGCTACGGCACTCACACATCGTTTGCTTGCCTTTTCACGCCGCCAGACGTTGTTGCCTCAAGTCACCAATGTGAACGAGCTGATCGCTGGCATGGAAGAACTGATCCGTCGTACCGTCGGCCCATTGATACGTTTGCAAGTAGATCTCTCTGCAACGAGCTCTACGTGCTTGATCGACCCTGGCCAGATGGAAAACGCTTTGTTGAACTTGTGCGTCAATGCAAGGGATGCCTTACCGGAAGGCGGAACCATCGCTATCGAGACGTCGAGCGTGACCCTTGAGGAAGGGGCCGGGCTGGATCCGGATTTACAGCCTGGAACTTACCTGAGCATCCGTGTGGTGGACGATGGCATCGGAATGAGCGAGGAAACCCTGGCCAAGGCATGTGAGCCGTTTTTCACCACCAAGCCAACAGGCGCAGGCACCGGCCTTGGGCTTTCGATGATCTATGGGTTTGCCAAGCAATCCCGTGGGCAGATGAAAATTGAATCGGCGTTGGGCAAAGGTACGAAGGTCTACTTGCAGCTACCCAATTGTGCCGAGCCGACCCAGGCGCCACCGCCCACTGCAGTCACAAGTGCGGTGCCGCAGGTCTGTGCGGGGGAAACGGTTCTGGTCGTCGATGATGAACCGTCCGTTCGAATGTTCGTCAGTGAAGTCCTTGGCAGCCTTGGCTATGTTGTCGTGGAAGCTGCCGATTCCCAGGCAGGTTTCCAGGTGCTGTGCTCGGACACGCGTGTGGATCTGCTCGTCACCGATATCGGCTTGCCGGGTGGGTTCGATGGCCGGGAGATGGCCGAAAAGGCCCGTCTAAGCAGGCCCGGATTACCTGTTCTGTTCATGACGGGGTACGTTGAACCGCAGATTCTTGAAGACTACCCACCAGGACCGGCAATGGCTGTGATTATCAAACCATTCAGTCTGGATGCGTTCAGGGCGAGCCTCCACGCAGTGCTGCAGGAGGCTCTCTCGATTGCGCAAGAGCCATGATTGACGGTTCGGCTATGGCGACGATTACTGGCAATGGTCGCAGAGGGCATTTTCGATGTAATGCTGGCAGCGCCTGCGCGTGAGGAAAAAAACAATGGTTGATACCACCCCCGCTGTGAGTAGACAGCCCCCATCGCAAGCGACTCAGCAGCCGATAGGCATTTATGAAGCTTTTCTGTTTTGGCTCAAGCTGGGCTTCATCAGCTTTGGCGGACCCGCCGGACAGATCTCGATCATGCACCAGGAACTGGTCGAGCGTCGCCGCTGGATCAGCGAGAAGCGGTTTTTGCACGCGCTGAACTACTGCATGTTGTTGCCTGGCCCTGAGGCTCAGCAGCTTGCCACCTACATCGGTTGGCTCATGCACCGCACCTGGGGTGGGGTGATTGCCGGCGCATTGTTCGTGCTGCCTTCGCTGTTCATTCTGATCGGTTTGTCCTGGGTCTACGTCGTGTTTGGCGAGGTGCCGGTAGTCGCGGGGATCTTCTATGGCATCAAACCGGCAGTCACGGCCATTGTGATCCACGCAGCCCACCGAATTGGATCGCGCGTACTGAAGAATGGCTGGCTGTGGGCTATGTCCGCAGCCTCGTTCGTGGCCATCTTCGCCCTCAACGCGCCGTTCCCCCTTATCGTGCTGGTGGCCGCCATCATTGGCTATATAGGCGGTCGCCTCGCCCCAGGCAAATTCGTGATCGGTGGCGGTCATGGGGGCGCGACGAACAGCTATGGTCCGGCTGTGATCGATGACGACACCCCACCCCCTGAGCATGCCCGTTTCAGCTCGAGGCACCTGGTACGCCTGCTGCTCACCGGTGCCGGACTATGGGCAATACCCATGGGGCTGCTGGTGCTGTGGTTTGGCTGGGATGGCACCCTGACGCAAATGGGCTGGTTTTTCACCAAGGCCGCTCTGATGACCTTTGGTGGCGCCTACGCGGTGCTGCCTTATGTCTACCAAGGGGCTGTCGGGCACTATGGGTGGCTGTCACCCACCCAGATGATCGATGGCCTCGCGTTAGGGGAAACCACACCAGGGCCATTGATCATGGTGGTTGCCTTCGTCGGCTTTGTCGGTGGCTACGTCCATCCGATGTTCGGTGCCGAACATCCATTCCTTGCTGGCGCAGTCGCAGCGAGTCTTGTCACTTGGTTCACCTTCCTGTCGTCGTTCATCTTCATCCTTGCTGGAGGCCCGGTAGTGGAGTCGACTCACAACGAGATTAAATTCACCGCCCCGCTTACAGGCATCACCGCCGCTGTAGTTGGCTTGATCCTGAACCTCGTTATGTTCTTCGGCTACCACGTGCTCTGGCCTATGGGCTTCAATGGGGCGTTCGACTGGCCGTCCGCAGTGATCACGGCTCTAGCTGCGATTGCTTTGTTTCGCTTCAAGCGAGGTGTGATTGAGGTGCTGTTCACCTGCGCACTGGCCGGCATCGCAGTGCACATGATGGGTATATGAGACCAGAGGTTGTGCCGAAAAGGGTTTCCCAGTGACCGGCGAGCCCTTGTCAATCCTTAGCCTGGCGCTGTAAAAAGCAGCGCTCAGATTACCTCTCGTCACTACCTGCTTGGGGGGGCGAAAGCGGAGTATTGTGGATAGCCTCTAACGACTCAGGCGGCCAGTATTTGCAGACTTGTGGGTCATATCACTTTTACCGCACGGCCAATGAACTTCACCGGCCCCGTCGGCAGCCCGGTGGGCGAACCGCCGGACTTCTCCAATGTCAGCTCGAACAACTGATTGGCCTCCAGTGGCGGCAGGCTCTGCAGCGGAACACGATAGGGCTCACCGGGTTTGACCAGGCCCAGCGAAACCGGTGCGCGCCACTGCTCGCCCTTGGTCCAGAACTGCAGGGCCATGCCTTCGGGGACTGCATCCTTGCCAAGCGGGATCAGCTCGATCATACGGCTGTCGCTGGTCTGTACCACCCAGCCAGGTGCCTGGCTGCTCGGTGCCACGAGCACTACCACGAATTGAGTGGTGGGCGGGGGTGTCGTCAGCAGCATGAACGTCAGCAACACGCTTGCTGCCAGCCCCGCAGTACTCAGTGCTTGCCACAGGCCGAGCCGTTGCCACCACTTGACTGAGGGGGTGGCCAATTCACTCAGGCTGCGCTGGATTCGGCCCCACAGGCGGGCGCTTGGTGGCCGCGCAGCAGCCAGCGCGGTCAGCTCCAGCAGGCGTGCCTCCCAGGCATCCACCGCGGCGCGCAAGTACGGGTCGGTGCCCAGGCGCTCGGTCACTGCGGCGTGTTGCTCCGGTGACAAGACCCCCAATACAAACTCGCCGGCGAGGGTGTCCAGTGCTTCGGCAGTATCCGGGTTCATTCCAGGCACTCCCGCAGAGCCTTCAGGCTGCGCTTGATCCAGGCTTTGACGGTGCCCAATGGCGCACCCAGTAGCCCGGCGATTTCGGCGTGGCTGCAACCGTCCACATAGGCGTGCAGGATGCAACGCTGGGGGGCGGGCTGCAATTGTTCGAGGCAACGGTAGATTTTCGCCGAGCCTGACCAGAGGTCAATGTCATCGAGCTCCCCGTGTAATGCAGTTGAAATGTCGAGGTGGGCGTCATCCAGCACGGCTTCACGGCGAGTATCGCGGATCGTATTCAGCGCCAGGTGGCGGGTGATGCTGTAGATCCAGCCCCGAGCTGAGCCGCGCGTCGGATCGAAGCTGGCAGCGCGGGTCCAGATGCGGATGAAGGCATCGTGGACGATATCTTCTGCGGTGGCGTCATCACGGGCAATGCGCCGGGCAACCCCCAACAGGCGTGCACCCTCGTGATCGTAGAGCGCCTGCAGGGCTCGGCGGTCGCCCTGTGCACAGGCCTTCAGGCAACGATCGAAATCGAAGTCGGTGACAGGCGAGTTCAACGTGTGCGGTTTCCTTGTTGTATGCAAGTTACCCCGGCCAATCAGCCGGGGGCTTGCCAACGAGCGTAGATGAACGGTTGCAACGTGTCTGCTCAAGCGTCCTTCACTTGGCTGTCCAGAACACATAGTCAGCCTGGTACTGGACGATCTGCTTGGCACCTTTGTTTTGCGCCGTGCAGTCGCTTGCCGGCGCCACGCCGCCGCGGGTGGCCAGGCGCTGGATATAGCTGACTCCCTGCATGGCGCCTTTGCCTTCGGCCGGGTTGGCCTTGACCAGTTGATAGGGTATGGCGCCCTTGTCGGCAGGTGCCACCGCCAGCTGGGTGCCGGTGACTTTCGATCCGTCCTTGGCCTGCCAGGTGGCGGGTGGGCCGAAGTAGTCGCCCACCCGTTTGCCTGTACGGTCATTGAGCACGGCCTTGGGGCCGACGAAGGTCCATTCGGTCTGGCCGGGGGTGTTGGCCTTGTCGCGGCACTCGTAGGTGATCTCGCCGACGCCTACGGTCTCGAGCAATACGCGATGGCCATCGGGGACCTTGACCGCATCAGGCAGCGCGGATTGGGCGTATGCGGGTTGCAACGTCAGGGCGAGGCTGCAGGCGAGCAGGCAGGCGGAGGATTTGAGGCTCATGGGTATGGCTCCTGACAGGTGATTGGGCTGGGCAGTCACAGGCCGCCCACTAGCAATACCCGCCAACGAGCAAACTGGATGCACTTAAATGGGAAAAATGGGTTTAGCCCACAACCTGCCAATAGGTCGACGCCTTTCCTGCGCATTTTCACCAACGCACCATGACTCCCCGGGGACTGAACACCTAGCCAGCGCATCGTGATGCTACTCAAGACACCGCGAACGCCCGCGATGGATTTACTCACCAGTCACTGTTCGGATACGTCACGGAAGGTGCGCTCTTCATCGAGCAACTGTGAAATGAGCGGAATACGATGGGCGGTTTTGGACTGATGTGCTCAACATCTCTATGAATCGATTAGTATTTTTTCATCTAAGTAGAAGCTTTTCACAAGCTATCCGGATCCCCGAAGAACATCTGTATCCGCGACCTCAACCACCGCTCTGCCGGATCATTGTCCTGCGCCCCGCGCCAGGCCATGTGCAGCTCGAAGCTGCGCACTTCCAGCGGCAGATCCTCGGCCCGCAGGCCGCCCGCTGCCGTGAGCGCATCGGCGGTGTAATCCGGCACGGTGGCAACGATATCCGTCCCCGCCAGCAAGCTCCCCAAGCCGTTGAACTGCGGCACGGCCAGCACCACATGGCGCTTGCGGCCGATCTCCTCCAGCGCCTCGTCGATGAACCCGGACAGGTCGCCGGCGAACGACACCAGCGCGTGGGGCCGGGCGCAGAAGTCGTCCAGGGTGATGTTGCCGGGCATGCTGTCGGCGCGCAGCAGCTTGGGCATGCTGCGGCGCAGTACCTTGCGCTTGGCGTTGGCCGGCAGGTCGCTGGTGTAGCTCACGCCCACCGAGATTTCGCCGGAGGCCAGCAGGGTGGGCATCAGCAGGTAGTTGACCCGGCGCACCACCAGCACGATGCCGGGCGCTTCGGCGCGGATGCGCTTGAGCAACTGGGGCAGCAGGGCGAACTCGGCATCGTCCGACAGGCCGATGCGGAACACGGCGTTACTGGTGGCCGGGTCGAACTCGGCGGCGCGGCTGACGGCGGTGGAGATCGAGTCCAGCGCCGGCGACAGCAGGGCGAAGATCTCGTGGGCGCGCGCCGATGGCTCCATGCTGCGGCCTGTGCGCACGAACAGCGGGTCGTCGAACAGGTTGCGCAGGCGCGACAGCGCGGCGCTGATCGCCGGCTGGCCGAGGAACAGTTTCTCGGCGGCGCGGGTCACGCTGCGTTCGTGCATCAGCGTCTCGAACACGATCAGCAGGTTGAGGTCTACGCGACGCAAGTCGTTACGATTCATTCGATGCGGCTCGCCTGAAGTGGGGCAGGGGTGAATCTTAAGGCCAAAGGCTGGTACCCTGCACCGATTTCCGGGTGCCAATGCACAGATTTGTCAGGGGCCCAATCAATGACAGGCATGTCGACTATTAACAGCCACTGATGGTCCAACCGTGAAAGCCCGGATAAAGTCCGTGGTAATACGAGATTCACAAAGGCGAGGTATGCGATGTCCCGCATGATCCGTTTCCACAAGTTCGGCCAGGCCGATGTGCTCCGTTGCGAGGAGCAGGCCGAACCGTCACCGGCCACCGGCGAGGTGCAGATCCGCGTCGAGGCGATCGGCATCAGCTGGTACGACGTGCTCTGGCGGCAGAACCTGGCGCCGTCCCAGGCGCGGCTGCCGGCGGGTATCGGCCATGAGATGGCCGGCGTGGTCACCGCGGTCGGCGAGGGAGTGGACGATATCGCGGTGGGCGACCGGGTCGCCAGCTTCCCGGCCACCAGCCCCAACGACCACCCGGTCTACGGTGACGTGATCGTGCTGCCGCGCAGCGCCATCACCCGTTATCCGGACGTGCTGACCCCGATCGAGGCCAGCGTGCACTACACCCCGCTGCTGATCGCCTACTTCGCCTATGTCGACCTGGCCCGGGCCAAGGCCGGGCAGACCGCGCTGGTCACCGACGCCAGCCACTGCGCCGGGCCGGCTTTCGTGCAACTGGGCAAGGCCCTGGGGTTGAAGGTGTTCGCCGCCACCAAGGAACCCGAGCAGCGTGAGTACCTGCTGGGCCTGGGCGCGGACAAGGTGATCGTCACCGAGGAGCAGGACCTGCTGATGCAGATCGGCAAGTACACCGATGGCCGTGGCGTGGACATGGTCCTCGACGGCATGGGCGGCCCGCAGATGTCGCTGCTCGGCGATGTCCTGGCACCGCGCGGCAGCCTGGTGCTGTATGGCCTGCAGGGCGGCAACCAGACGCCGTTCCCGGCCTGCGCGGCGTTCCAGAAGAACATCCAGTTCCATGTGCACTGCATCGGCAACTTCACCGGCAAGCCGGAGCTGGGCATCGCCCAGGACCAGGTGGCGTTGCAACGGGCCTTGCGCGACATCAACCAGTTCACCGCCGACCAGTTGCTGACACCGCAGATCATCAAGGTGTACCCGTTCGAGCAGGTGGTCGAGGCGCACCGGCATATGGACGCCTGCCCTTGCGGTGGACGGGTGGTGCTGGACATGGGCGGGCAGGGCTGACGCTGCCGACGCCAGCGCCGGGCAAGCCCGCTTCTACCGCCGTTGCATGACGCCCGCCCTGTAGGGGCGGGCCTTGGTTCGTGGCCTCACTGCCAAACATTGCTAATTTTCTTACCCGGTTTTGGGAAGTTTCCTTCAAGCCCGGTCAGCTATTCATCTGCCAGAATCGGACTTCAATTCGAAGCCGTCAGGGAGATGGAGCGATAGCATGACCGAGACCCACGACCAAGCCATGCACTATATCTACCAGCAAGTCCTGCAGCGCCTGCTGGAGCACATGAGCCAGGCCCAGCGCGCCTCGGTGCAGTTGCTGATCCAGCGCCTGCTGGTCATCGCTGGCGGCCAGGAATACATCGGCAACCTGCGGGTACTGGCCCTGCACGGCGTGGACCGGCGCAGCGCGCATCTGCTGGCCTGCCTGCGCGCCGCGCAACTGAGTATCGCCATTCGCCACGCCGCCACTTTCCGCCTGCGGGTGCTGGCGGCCCGCCTGCCCACCCTCGACGACACCGCCCTGGCCCTTCACGACCGTTGCTTCAGCGCACTGTTCCTGCACGATGATCCACGGGTGGAGCTGTTGCGCGCCGATGGCGGGCAGCTTGGCCCATTTGGTGCCCGACAGGCCTGTTCGGCCGAACAATTGGCCGCCGCGGGTAACGCCTGGCTGCTGTTCGGGCACCTCGCCGGCGGGCAGCCCGGGGCTTTGCTCGGCGCCAGGGGGTATCTGGATGTGGGGGCCAGCCTTGGGCAGGTGCTGGGTGGACAAGACGGCGAGCAGCTCCTGGTCAGCGCCGCGCCGCTTGCCCAGCGCCACCGCCTGCTGGCCTGGGGGCGGCGTTGCCTGCGCCATAGCGGGGAGGTCGCGCACACCGTGACACCCCACAGCGTCCTGGCCGCCGGTGTCGAACAGCTGCACCAGATGCTGTCCGACCCTTGGCAGTCGCCGACAGCGCCCATGCACGATCAGCCCTGGGGCGATACCCACCTGATGACGGTGGAGGATCTGCTGCGCCATCCCGATGACGGCGGGCACCTTGACCGCATGCTCGGGCGGGAGGAGGCGCAGGCCTGGCATGCCCAAGGGCCGGCAGGGTTGTTCGACCCCTTGCCGCTGGCCCACCTGCATGGCCTCAAGGCGCAGTACCTCGAGCAGCGTACCTACCGCGAGGGCGCGCAGGCGTTCTATCAGCGTTTGCGCCAGCCGGCGGTGGCCTGGCCGCAGGGGCGGGCCTTGCGCGACGAGGCTCAGGCGCGACTGCTTGCGGCCTATGGCGTCAATGAAGCGCAATTGGTCTGCCAGCTGTTCACCCCCTTCGACGCGCAGGGGCACAACCTCGAAGCCTTCGTGCTGCGCTGCCACCCCGGTATGCGCGTGGCGTTGCCATACCTGCACCGTGCCCTGCAGGGCCAGCCTTGTCCGGAGCCTGTCAGCCAGTGGCTGGTGGACACCAGCGGCCTGCAGCTCGCGCAGTTGCGGGCGCTGTACGCCGGCACGCTCGGCAGCCAGGCGCGGCGCCTGTATCAGTTGCTGGGGCGGCGCGACCTGTGGCTGCGGCCGCTGCCGACCGGTTCGTGGAGCAGCGCGTGACCGTTGATCCAGCGCACTTGCCCCAGCAGGCGGTCTGTATGTATAACCAGTGCTTGTTCCCCTGCGCCCGACCTGCACCGTGATCGCCCATTCTGTCGATGATCCCTTGTACTACCTGTATAACTTCCGTCAGGTCCTGAGCTGGGTCGGGCAACGCTACGCCGACCTGCTGGACCGCGATGAGCACCGTTTCATCCAGGTGTTCAGCGAGTTGCCTGTGTCAGCGCAGGCGCTGCTGGTACGGATGGTCATGCGCAAGGGCGAGTGGTTTCGCAGGGACAAGCTCGACTACGCCGAGATCGGCGATGCCGACGCGGCCCTGGTGCCGCTGTTGGCTTTGGGCTGGGTAACAGCCGACGCACCGTTGGCCGTCGAGCAATTGTGGGCTTTGCTGCGCAAGGATGAGCTGGCCGGGCTTTTCGCCGGGAAAATTCCCCGGCCTAGGGCCAGCAAGGCCGAATTGCTGGAACAGTTGCAGGCACTCGAGCTGGCGCCCAGGCCCCTGGCACAGTGGTGCCCCGATTTCCCGACGCTGATCCTGCACTGGAGCCGGCAGCCATTATGCGACCGGCTGCGGCTGTTGTTCTTTGGCAACCTGTACCAGAGCTGGTCCGATTTCGTGCTGGCCGATCTGGGCGTGTTCCGTTACGAACAGGTGGCGTTCAGCGCCGACTCGCGGGCCTTGCGCCAGCGTAGCGAGGTCGACCTGGCCATGGCCTTGCACCAGTGCGCCGAGCGCCTCGAGCAGGGCGCCGCGCCCGCCGAACTGCTCGCGGCACTCGCGGGCCTTGACCACAGCAACCCCTGGTTGGTCCGTCGTCGGGCGCGGCTGCTGTTCAGCATCGGCCAGCAATGCGAGCGTGCTGGCGACTGGGACCTGGCGTTGCAGGTCTATGCCGACTGCGCCCACCCCGAGGCGCGCATCCGCCAGGTCCGGGTATACGAGCGCAGCGAGCAGTGGCAGCCGGCACTCGCATTGGCCCAGGCCATGGCCCAGGCGCCTGCCAACGCGTTGGAATGCCAGGCGCTGGAGCGCATGCTGCCACGGTTGGCGCGCAAGCTCGGCGGCCCGCCACAACCGCGTCGGCGCACGAGCGCGGTCACGCTCATCGAGCTGGAACTGCCGGCCGTGATGGCGGCACTGGGGGTGGAGGAGGCGGTGCGTCTGTATCTGGAGCAGCAGGGCGGGGCTGTCCACTACGTCGAGAACACCCTGTTCAACAGCCTGTTCGGCCTGCTGTGCTGGGAGGCGATCTTCGCACCGGTACCAGGTGCTTTCTTCAACCCATTCCAGGCCGGGCCCCAGGACCTGCATGACACGGACTTCCAACTGCGCCGCGCCGAGCTGTTCGCAACCTGCCTGGGCCGGCTCGACGATGGCAGTCACCGTGAGGCCATTCGGGCCTGCCATGCGGCCAAGCAAGGCCTGCAGTCGCCGTTTGTGTTCTGGCAGATGCTCGATGAGCCACTGCTCGAACAGGCACTCGAGCACCTGCCGCCCGAGCATTTGAAAGCCTGCTTCCTGCGTTTGCTGCAGGACATCCGCGCCAACCGCGCCGGCATGCCCGACCTTATCCAGTTCTGGCCGGGGCAGGGCGGCTATCGCATGGTCGAGGTCAAGGGGCCGGGCGACCGCCTGCAGGACAACCAGCTGCGCTGGCTCGAGTTCTGCCACGCCCACGGGTTGCCGGTGGCGGTCTGCCATGTGCGCTGGCAGGCTACGCCGGCATGAGCTACACCGTGGCCGTCCGCGCCCTGTGCGAATTCAGCGCCAAGGTCGGCGATCTCGACCTGCGTTTCACGCCGTCGCCCAGTGCCCAGGAAGGTATCGCCGGGCACCGCCGGGTGGTGGCCAAGCGCGGCGCCGGCTATGAGTCGGAGGTGGCGCTGGAGGGCGAATACCAAGGCCTGAGGGTGCGCGGCCGTGCCGATGGCTACGACCCGGCACGCAACCGGCTGGAAGAGATCAAGACCCATCGCGGCGACCTCGCCCGCCAGCCCGACAATCACCGCCAACTGCACTGGGCCCAGGCCAAGGTCTACGCCTGGCTGCTGTGCCAGGCGCGGCAGTTGCCGGCGATCGACGTGGCGCTGGTGTACCTGGACGTCGACAGCGACGGCCAGACCGTGATCAGCGAGCATTGCGGCGCCGACGACCTCAGGCGTTTTTTCGAAGCTCAGTGCCAGCGCTTCCTGGCCTGGGCGCAGGCGCAGGAACGACGCCTGGCCGAACGCGACCGGGGTCTGCTGGCCCTGACCTTTCCTTACCCTGCGTTGCGTCAAGGCCAGCGGCAACTGGCCGAGACCCTGTACAAGGCGGTGAGCACCGGCCGTTGCCTGATGGCTCAGGCCAGCACCGGCATCGGCAAGACCCTCGGCACCCTGTTTCCGCTGCTCAAGGCCGTGGTGCCTCAGCAGTTGGACAAGCTTTACTTCCTCACGGCCAAGACCCCAGGGCGGGCCCTGGCCCTCGATGCATTGCGCCAGATTACCCAGGCGTCGCCGCAACCGGCCCTGCGCAGCCTGGAGCTGATCGCCCGCGACAAGGCCTGCGAGTTTCCGCAAAACGCCTGCCATGGCGAGTCCTGTCCCTTGGCGCGGGGCTTCTACGACCGCTTGCCCGCTGCCCGTGAAGCGGCCGCGCAGGTGCCGTTGCTCGACCGCGCCAGCCTGCGCGAGGTGGCCTTGGCACACCAGGTCTGCCCCTATTACCTGGGGCAGGAGATGGCGCGCTGGGTCGACCTGCTGGTGGCCGACTACAACTACTACTTCGACGCCCATGCATTGCTGTTCGGCCTGGCCCAGGCCAATCAGTGGCGCACGGCGGTGCTGGTGGACGAGGCGCACAACCTGGTCGAGCGCGGACGGCAGATGTACAGCGCCAGCCTCGACCAGGGCCAGTTGCTGGCACTGCGCCAGGCCAAGCCGGCCGGGCTGGGCAGCGCCCTGGACCGGCTGAATCGGCAATGGAACGCGTTGTACAAGGGGCAGGTCGCGCCCTACCAGGCGAGCGAACAGCTGCCCGACGCCTTCCTGCGCGCCCTGCAGCAGTGCATCGGGCTGATCCAGGAGCGCATGAACCAGGCGCCTGCCGAGGTCGAGCCCAAGGTGCTGGAGTTCTACTTCCAGGCCTTGCAGTTCAGCCGTATCGCCGAGCTGTTCGATGAGCACTTCCTGTTCGATATCAGTCCGCGCAACGGCCCCCGTGGACGGCGCCTGGCCACGTTGTGCCTGCGCAACGTGGTGCCTGCCCGGCTGCTGGGCCCCCGCATGAGCGCGGCGCGTAGCGTCACGCTGTTTTCCGCGACCCTGAATCCCCGGCACTTCTACACCGACCTGCTGGGCATGCCGGCCGACACTGCATGGCTGGAAGTCGCCGCGCCGTTTCGCGCCGAGCAGTTGCAGGTGCGCATCGTCAGCGAGGTGTCTACCCGCTACCAGCAGCGCCATGCCTCACTGGCGCCGATCGTCGAGCTGATCGCCGCTCAGTTTGCTGGCCAGCCGGGCAACTACCTGGCCTTCTTCAGCAGCTTCGAGTACCTCGAACAGGTGGCGCGACTGCTGGCCGAACGCTACCCGGCGCTACCCATCTGGCGCCAGTCTCCCGGCATGGACGAGGCCAGCCGCGAGGCCTTCCTGGCGCGCTTCGTGGAGCACGGTCAGGGGGTGGGTTTCGCCGTGCTCGGTGGCGCCTTCGGCGAGGGTGTCGACCTGCCGGGCAGCCGCTTGATCGGCGCTTTCGTCGCCACCCTCGGACTGCCCCAGGTCAATCCGGTCAACGAACAGTTCAAGCAGCGCCTGGGCCGCCAGTTCGGCGCCGGTTTCGACTATGCGTATCTCTATCCTGGGGTGCGCAAGGTGATCCAGGCCGCAGGCCGGGTGATCCGCGGCGACCACGACCGGGGTGTGCTGGTGCTGATCGACGAGCGCTTTGCCGAACCACGGGTTCGGCAGATGTTCCCCGGCTGGTGGCAACTGGCGTGAACGCCGCCATCGCCTGGCGCTGAAACTCCCAGTACACTGCGCGTTCCAACACCAACATCCGTTGATTTCGAGGTTCCGCATGACGCTCAGTCCTTTGGCAGGCAAGCCGGCTCCGGCCAGCGTGCTGGTCGATATCCCCCGCCTGTTGACCGCTTACTACACCGGCCGTCCTGACGCCGCGGTGGCGGCCCAGCGCGTGGCCTTCGGCACCTCGGGCCACCGCGGCACTTCGTTCGAACTGAGCTTCAACGAATACCACGTGCTGGCGATCACCCAGGCCATCTGCCTGTATCGCCAGGAGAAAGGCATCGACGGCCCGTTGTTCATCGGTGCCGATACCCACGCGTTGTCCGCCCCGGCCGCCGCCAGCGCCCTGGAGGTGTTGGCCGCCAACGGCGTGCAGGTGATGTTGAGCAAGGACGACGAGTACACGCCGACACCGGCAGTGTCCCATGCCATCCTCTGTTACAACCGTGGCCGCCAGCAGGGCCTGGCCGACGGCATCGTCATCACCCCGTCGCACAACCCGCCGCAGAGCGGCGGCTTCAAGTACAACCCGCCCAACGGCGGCCCGGCCGACAGCGACGTGACCAAGTGGATCGAGGCCAAGGCGAACGAGCTGCTGGCGGCGAACCTGGCCGGCGTCAAGCGCATGGACTACCAGCAGGCGCTGGCGGCGCCGACCACTCAGCGCCACGACTACGTGAGCAGCTATGTCGCCGACCTGGAAAACGTCATCGACTTCGACGTGATCCGCAGCGCCAACCTGCGCCTGGGCGTCGATCCATTGGGCGGTGCCGGCGTGCGCTACTGGTCGGCCATCGCCGAGCACTACCAGCTGAACCTGGAAGTGGTGAACACCGAGGTCGATCCGACCTTCCGCTTCATGACCGTCGACTGGGACGGGCAGATCCGCATGGACCCGTCCTCGCCTTACGCCATGCAAGGCCTGATCGGCCTGCGCGAGCGGTTCGACGTGGCCTTCGCCTGTGACCCGGACCACGACCGCCACGGCATCGTCACCGCCGATGGCCTGCTGCAGCCGAACAACTACCTGGCCGTGGCAATCGACTACCTGTACCGCAACCGCCCGCAATGGCGCAGCGATGCCGCCGTGGGCAAGACCGTGGTCTCCAGCGGCCTGATCGACCGCGTCACCGCTGGCCTGGGCCGTGAGCTTTACGAAGTGCCGGTGGGCTTCAAGTTCTTCGCCCAGGGCCTGTTCGACGGCTCGCTGGGCTTTGGTGGCGAAGAGAGCGCGGGCGCCTCGTTCCTGCGCAAGGACGGCTCTGTCTGGGCCACCGACAAGGACGGCCTGATTCCGGCGCTGCTGGCGGCCGAGATGACCGCCCGCACCGGGCGCAACCCGAGCCAGATCTACGCCGACCTGACCGCCAAGCTGGGCAAGCCGTACGCCACCCGTGTCGAGGCCAAGGCCGACGCTCGGCAGAAGGCGTTGCTGAGCAAGCTGGCGCCGGAACAGGTCAAGTCCACCGAGCTTGCCGGCGAGCCGATCCAGCAGATCCTCAGCCATGCGCCGGGTAACAACCAGGCCATTGGCGGCCTGAAGGTGATGACCGAGAACGGCTGGTTCGCCGCGCGGCCGTCCGGTACCGAGGATATCTACAAGATCTACGCCGAAAGCTTCATCGACGAGGCGCACCTCAAGCGCCTGGTGGCCGAAGCCCAAGTGTTGGTGGACGCGGCGATCGCCTGATCGACGCATCGCGGGGCAAGCCTGCTCCCACTGCCTGCTTCGTTCAGGCGTGGGAGCGGGCTTGCCCCGCGAGTCGTTTGGTTGTTCCACTGATGGAACGATCCATGCCGTTTCAGCTATCTACCGCAGTATTGGCCTCATCTGTAAGGTGTAACCCATCAACAGGAGGCTTCTCATGAAAAAGATCCAGGGTATCCACCGCAGCCCCAACGCCCACTGGGTGGGCGACGGCTTCCCGGTGCGCAGCCTGTTCACCTACGACCACCTGGCGCGGCATATCAGCCCGTTCCTGCTGCTCGATTATGCCGGGCCGCATGACTTCGCCCCGACCACTGCACGGCGTGGTGTCGGCCAGCACCCGCACCGCGGTTTCGAGACCGTCACCATCGTCTACCAGGGCGAACTGGAGCACCGCGACTCCACTGGTGCGGGCGGTCTGATCGGGCCGGGCGACGTGCAATGGATGACCGCCGCGGGCGGCATCATCCACGAGGAGTTCCATTCCCCGGCATTCGCCCAGCGCGGCGGCACGCTGGAGATGGTGCAGCTGTGGGTCAACCTGCCAGCCAGGGACAAGCGCGCCGCAGCGGGCTACCAGACGCTGTTGGCCAACGACATTCCCGTGGTGACACTGGAAGGCGAGGCGGGCAGCCTGCGGGTGATCGCCGGGCGTTACCTTGACCATCAGGGGCCGGCGCGCACCTTTACCGAGATGGACGTCTGGGACCTGCGCTTGAAGGCGGGTGCCACGCTGCAACTGCCGGCGGCCGCCGGGCGCAATGCCGCGCTGGTGGTGCTGCGCGGCACGCTGCGGGTCAACGATGAGCGCGAAGCCGGTGCGGCCAGCCTGGTATTGCTGGAGCGCGACGGTAACGGCGTGCGCCTCGAGGCACTGGCGGACGTCAGCGTGCTGCTGCTCAGCGGCGAGCCGATCGACGAGCCCATCGTCGGGTATGGCCCGTTCGTGATGAACAGCCAGGCCGAGATCGCCGAATCGTTCGATGATTTCCAGGCCGGGCGGTTCGGGCAGATGGGAGGTACCGAGCGCGGCGTCCGACAATGACAAAGCGTTGACTCCAATCGCCGGCAAGCCGGCTCCCACAGGATCTGTGCTATCCCTGTGGGAGCCGGTTTGCCGGCGATTGCTTTTTCAGACGATCACAGCTGATCCGGCACCACCGCGATCACATCGATCTCCATCAGCCACTCGGCCTGCGCCAACCCCGCCACCACCAACCCGGTGGAAATCGGGAACACGCCCTTGAGCCACTTGCCCACTTCCTTGTACACCGGCTCACGGAACCGTGGGTCGGTGATGTAGGTGGTGGTCTTGACGATATGCGACAGGTCCGAACCTGCCTCTTCAAGCAGCTGCTTGACGTTCTTCATCGCCTGTTCGGCCTGCGCCTGCGGGTCGCCCAGGCCGACCAGGCGGCCTTCGAAATCGGTGCCGACCTGCCCGCGCACGTAGATGGTGTTGCCGGCGCGCACCGCCTGGCACAGGTCATTGTCCAGGGTCTGGTTGGGGTAGGTGGCCTTGGTGTTGAACATGCGGATGCGAGTGTGAGTAGGCATCAGTGGGCTCCGAAAGTGCTGATGTTGCTGATCAAGGGTTGCTGCTCATCTGCCGCGCGCTGCTCGCGGTCGCGGTAAGCCAGGTAGGTACGCTGGGTGGCGATGTGACCGGCGACGTGCTTGGCGTCGTGCCACACGCCCCAGATGAACGAAGAGCCACGGCGCGACAGCCAGGGCAGGCCGAGGAAGTACACGCCTGGTTCTTTCGACACGCCACGCTGGTGCTGCGGCTTGCCATTGGCGTCGAAGGCGTCCACCTGCAGCCAGCTGAAGTCCACGCCGTAGCCGGTGGCCCAGATGATGGTGTTGACGTTGGCCTGGGCCAGGTCCAGCTCGCGCAGCGGGTTGCTGACGCAGGCAGGGTCGGGCAGGCGCTTGCGCGCTTCGGGCTCTTGCGGCAGGTCCAGGCCGTTGCGTTCGACATAGGCGTCGGCGGCGTCCAGCAGGGCCAGGTAGTTCTCGTCGCCGCGGTTGATGTTCTCGGCCAGGTTGTCCTGGAAGCGCGCCACGCCGCCCTCGAACGACTGGGTCAGGCCGACCAGGGTCATGCCCTGGTGGGCGAGGGCGCGGAAGTCCACGGTGTGGCCACCACGGGCGCCGGACACGGCGATGGTCACATGCTCGCGGCCGGGCTTGGCGATCTCGGCATCCCATTCGCCGAGCACGCCCAGCCACCAGCAGAAATCACGGTTGCGGTAGCTGCGTGGCGGGCGGTCGTGGGCACCCACCGACAGGTACACCTGGCGCCCGGCGCGCATCAGCTCCTCGGCGATCTGCACGCCGGAGGAGCCGGCGCCCACCACCAGCACCGCGCCTTCAGGCAGTTGCCCGGGGTTGTAGTAGGCGGCGGAGTGGATCTGGTGCAGGCCTTCGTCCTTTGGCGCGATGGCCGGGATCACCGGGCGCTGGAACGGGCCGGTGGCGGCCACCACGCGGTTGGCGTGGATCACGCCCTGGTTGGTTTCGATGGTGAAGCCCGGGCGGTCGGCGTTGCGCACCACCTGCCTGACCTCGACGCCGGTGCGCACCGGCAGGTTGTATTTGCGCACGTACTGCTCGAAGTAGTCGGCGACCTGGTCCTTGCCGGCGAAGGCGTCGGCGTCGAGGTCGAATTCAAGGCCCGGGAAGCGGTCGTGCCAGGCCGGCCCGTTGGCCACCAGCGAATCCCAGCGCCCGGTGCGCCAGGCCTCGGCGATGCGCTTGCGCTCCAGCACCAGGTGCGGCACGCCAAGCTTGCTCAGGTGTTCGCTCATGGCCACGCCGGCTTGGCCGGCGCCGACTACGAGGGTGTCGATTTCGATGTTGTTCAGTGTCATGTCCCAGCCCTTCTTCAGCGGCGTTCTTGTTCAGGTCGGTGGGGACCGCCTTTGCCTGGGGCCAGACTAGGGATGGGGGGGCAATCGCGAAAATAGTATTTAGCTGGGGCTTGCCGATAAATTGGCGAAGGGTGGATGGGCACCGCTGCGCGCCGCATCGCCATAGTTTTTTCCTGCCCTGTGCCGAGGAAAATGTTGGTTTCGCCGCTGCCTTGGCCCGCCGAGAATGCCGGTAACTCAACACAGGAGCTGCACCATGACCTTCTCCATCATCGGCCGCTGCCAGGAAACCGGCCAGGTCGGCATCGCCATCAGTTCTTCGAGCATCGCCGTCGGCGCCCGTTGCCCGTGGGTGCGCGCCGGGGTCGGTGCCGTGGCCACGCAGAACATCACCTTGCCGGCCCTCGGCCCGCAGATCCTTGATGCCCTGGAACAAGGCCAGCTGCCGCCTGCCGCGGCGCTGGACCGGGTGCTGAGTGCCAATGGCTGGAGCGAATACCGCCAGGTCACGGTGATCGACAGCCAGGGGCAGGTGGCGCTGTTCACCGGCAAGGAGGCGCTGGGCACGCACAATGCGGTAGCCGGTGAGCAATGCGCGGCGGCCGGCAACCTGCTGTCGTCGCAGATGGTGATCGCGGCCATGGTCGCGGCGTTCGAGCAGGCTGGTGGCCATCTGGCTGATCGTCTGCTGGCGGCCATGCACGCGGCAATGGCGGCCGGGGGCGAGGCGGGGCCGGTGCACTCGGCGGCCTTGAAAATCGCCGGCGAGCTGACCTGGCCGCTGGTTGACCTGCGGGTGGACTGGACCGAGCAGGACCCGATCGCCGAACTGGACTCCCTATGGCAAGCCTATCGCCCGCAGATGCAGGACTATGTGACCCGCGCGCTGAACCCGACCGCCGCGCCCAGCTACGGAGTGCCCGGCGATGAGTGAAGCGAGCAGTCGCGTGCTGCTGGAGCGGCTGGTCGGCTTCGCCACGGTCAGCCGTGATTCCAACCTGGAGCTGATCGCCTTCATTCGCGATTATCTAGCCGGGTTTGGCGTTCACAGCGAGCTGTTCCACAACGATGAAGGCACCAAGGCCAACCTGTTCGCCACGATAGGCCCGCTTGACCGGGGCGGCGTGGTGCTGTCCGGGCACACCGATGTGGTGCCGGTCGACGGCCAGGCCTGGAGCGTCGAACCGTTTCGCCTGAGCGAGCGCGACGGGCGCCTGTATGGCCGTGGCACGGCCGACATGAAGGGCTTCATCGCCTCGGTGCTGGCGGCGGTGCCGGCGTTTCTTGCCCAACCCCTGAAGATGCCGGTGCACCTGGCGTTCTCCTATGACGAGGAAGTCGGCTGCCTGGGCGTGCGTTCGATGTTGGCGGCCGTGGCGCAGCGCCCGCACAAGCCGCGGCTGTGCCTGATTGGCGAGCCCACCGAGCTCAAGCCGGTGCTCGGCCACAAGGGCAAGCTGGCCATGCGCTGCGAGGTGCACGGTGCCGCCTGCCATTCGGCCTATGCCCCCTATGGGGTCAACGCCATCGAGTACGCGGCGCGGTTGATCGGCAAACTGGGCGAGATCGGTGATGAGCTGGCGCATCCCGAGCATCACGACGGGCGTTTCGACCCGCCGTTCTCCACAGTGCAGACCGGGGTGATCAAGGGTGGACGGGCGTTGAACATCGTTCCCGAGGAATGCGAATTCGACTTCGAAGTACGCGCCTTGCCAGGCTTTGAAGCCCAGGCGGTGGCCGACCGCCTGCAAACCTACGCCGAGGCCGAGCTGCTGCCGCGCATGCGTGCGGTGAATGCGGCCAGTGCGATTCGCTTGCGGCCATTGAGCGCCTACCCGGGGCTGGCCACGCCTGCCGCCAGCGAGGCCGCGCAACTGGTGGCGTTGCTCAGTGGCTCGGATGACTTCGGCACGGTGGCGTTCGGCACCGAGGGCGGGTTGTTCGACCAGGCGGGGATTCCCACCGTGGTTTGCGGGCCGGGGAGCATGGAGCAGGGGCACAAGCCCGATGAGTTCGTCAGCGTCGAGCAGTTGCGTGGCTGCGATGCGATGCTGCGGCGCTTGGTCGAGTACCTGACGCAGGCATGATCGATGGCGATGCAAACCCGCCCCGGCAGGGGCGGGGACCCGGTTGACTTAAGCCGGCACCATCGCAAAGCCCACGCCGAAGCGGTTCCAGGCATTGATGGTGGCGATGGCCAAGGTCAGGTTGGCGATTTCCTTGGCGCTGAAGTGCTCGAGCAACGCCTGGTACTCGTCTTGCGGCGCGCCGCGCTCCGGGAGGCGGGTCAGGCTCTCGACCCAGGCCAGGGCGGCACGTTCGCGGGGAGTGAAGTAGCGGGTCTCGCGCCAGACGCTCAGGGTCTGCAGGCGCGCCTCGGTTTCACCGGCCTTGCGCGCATCGTTGGCGTGCATGTTGACGCAGTAGGCGCAGCCATTGACCTGCGAGGCGCGCAGGCGGATCAGCTCCAGCAGCGAGTGTTCCAGGCCGGAGGCGACCAGCGCCTGTTCGAGGCCGATCATGGCCTTGTAGGCTTCCGGCGAGTGCTTGGCCCATTCGATACGGTCATGCATGGTGAGGCTCCAAAGGTGTTCAGGTGGCAAGTGGCACTACCTTAGCGCCGCGTCGCGCCGTGCCGAATAGCCAATCCCGCGCTTTGCCAGGAGGCCAATCGCGCATTTGGATGGCCACTGACAGGCATCCAATCTCTTCATTTCTGTCGGCGCGTCGCAGCCGGGATAATGGCCGGGTCAATACCGGAGAACCGTTTCATGTCCGCAGATCGCTACATGCGCGAGGCCCTCGAGCTGGCCCGCGCCAATATCCAGGCCGGCGGCCGCCCGTTCGGCGCCGTGCTGGTCTACCAGGGGCAGGTGATCGCCCGCGCCGTCAACGAGATCCACAGCACCCAGGACCCGACCAGCCACGCCGAGATGCAGGCCATCCGCCAGGCCGCCCAGGTGCTCGGCCGGCCGCGCCTGGAGGGCGCCGAGATCTATGCCAGCGGCCACCCGTGCCCGATGTGCCTGGCAGCCATGCACCTGTGTGGCATCGAGCGTGCCTGGTTCGCTTACGACAACGACGAGGGCGAGCCCTATGGGTTGTCCACCGCCGCGGTGTATGCGCAGATGGCCCGCCCGCCGCAGCAGCAGAGCCTGCCCCTGCGCCCGCTGAAACCCGTGGGTGAGGGCGGCCTGTACCGTGAATGGCAGCAGGCCAGCCAAGGATGAGGGGCGCGCTGAACCTGTTGCTGGTGGTGCTGCTGGCCCTGAACCTGCGGCCGATCCTCACCAGCATCGGCCCTTTGCTCGAACCCATGCGCCAGGGCACCGGCCTGGGTTACCAGCAGGCGGCGTTGCTGACTGCGTTGCCGGTGCTGTGCATGGGCCTGATCCCGTTGTTGCAACCCTGGCTGCGGCGCTGGCTGAGCGAGCATGGCGGCATGCTCGCAGGGCTTGCGGCCATTGCCCTGGCCTGCCTGTGGCGCCTGCAGCTGGACAGCGCCTGGGCGTTGATCGCCAGCGCCGTGGTCGCCGGCTTGGGCGTTGCCGTGGTGCAGGGCATGATGCCGGGGCTGGTCAACCGCTGGTTCCCCAGCCGCCTGGCGGCGAGCATGGGGCTGTATTCGGCGGCGTTGATGAGCGGCGGTGGTTTGGCCGCGGTGCTCGGCCCTGCGATTGCCGCACACTTTGGCCATTGGCAATTCGGCCTGGGCCTCTGGGCGCTGCCGGCGCTGCTGGCAATGGCCGCCTGGGTGCTGCTGCGTCCGCGCCAGCTCACGCCAAGCCTGGCCGCCGGCAGTGGCGGGCACTGGTTCGGCAACCGCAGGGCCTGGCTGCTGGCGTTGTACTTCGGGCTGATCAATGGCGGCTATACCAGCATGGTGGCGTGGCTGCCGGCCTATCACCTGGAACACGGCGGCACGGCCCAGGGGGGCGGCGAGCTGGTCGGCCTGATGACCCTCTTCCAGGTCTGCGGAGCCCTGGGTCTGCCATTGCTGCTGCGGCGCCTGGTCGATCGCCGGCCTGGCCTGTGGTTGGCCTTGCTGATCCAGCTCGGTGGCTTCCTCGGCCTGCTGCTGGCGCCGGCCAGCGCCATGGGCCTGTGGGTGGCGATGATCGGCCTGGGCCTGGGAGCCTGCTTCAGCCTCAGCCTGACGCTGACCCTGGAGCACCTGCGCAGCCCCGGCGAGGCCGGCAGCCTGGCGGCGTTCGTCCAGGGCGTGGGCTTCATCGTCACCGGCATCGTGCCGTACATCACCGGCTGGCTGCGCGATGTCAGCGGCGACTTCCAGGCCTCCTGGACCCTGCTGGCCTGCACCGTGCTGGCGATGTTGCTGGTGACCGCGTGCTTTGCGCCGCAGGGCTACGCCAGGGCGATTGCCCGTGGCCAGCGGCCCAGTGAAGCGCTGGTCAACTGAGGCGCTGCAGGGTGTCGGCGATCCGGTCCAACGCCGGGTCGATATCCAGCAGCTCGATGGCACCGAAGCCCAGCAGCAGCCCCGGCCGCACCGGGGCTTCGCTGAAGAACGGGGCCAAGGAGTAGAGGCCCACCTCCACCTTGCGCGCCAGGCTGATCAGCAACTCGACATCCACTCCAGGCTTGGCCAGCGCGCTCAGGTGGAAACCGGCGCTGGTCGGCACCGCGTCGAACCACGGCGCCAGGTCGCCGCCAAGCCGCGCCAGGATCCGCTCGCGGCGGGCGCTGTACACCTCGTGGCAACGGCGGATGTGCTTGTTCAGGTGGCCTTCGCCAAGGAACCGCGCCAGCGCCCATTGCTGCAGGGTCGGGCTGTGCCAGTCGCTCAGGTGCTTGGCCACGCAGGCGGCCTGCAGCACGGCGGGCGGGAGCACCGCATAGCCCAGGCGCAGCTCGGACAGCAGGGTCTTGGAGAACGTCCCGACATACGCCACCAGGCCATGCCGGTCCATGCGTTGCAGGGCCTCGGCGGCAGGCCCCTGGTAGCGGAACTCGCAGTCGTAGTCATCCTCGATGATCAGCGCGCCAAGCGCGGCAGCTCGCGCCAGCAGCGCCTCGCGCCGTGGCACGGCCATGGGCATGCCCAGCGGGAACTGGTGCGAGGGGGTCACGTAGATCAGCCGGGTGCCATCCTCGATCTGCTCCACGCACAATCCCTGGTCGTCCACCGGCACTGACTGCAGGCGTGCGCCCAAGGCCTGGAACAACTGCCGGGCCGGTGGGTAGCCCGGGTCTTCCATGGCCACCTTGCAGCCGGGCTCGACCAGTACCCGGGCAATCAGGTCCAGGGCCTGCTGGGCGCCGTTGCACACCAGCACATCACTGGGGTCGCTCTGGATACCCCGGGTGAAGGCAATGTGATGGGTGATGGCCTCGCGCAGTTCGGGCAGGCCCTGGGCGGAAAACTGCCGCTCGGGGTGACGCTGGCTGCGGCGCAGGGCGTAGTTCATGCAACTGCGCCACTGATCGTAGGGAAACTGCGACTTGCTCGAGGCGCCGCCGATGAAGTCATAGCGCGAAGGCGCGTCCAGCGCCCGCTGGGCCAGTACCGTGGCGCGCTGGCGCCAGCCTTCGAGGGTGTCGGCGGCGGCTAGCGGTATATGCTCGCTGTCGCCCTGGCGCAAGGTGTGGCGTGGGGTAATGAAGGTGCCGCGGCCAACCACGCCGCTGAGCAGGTTGTCGTAGGTCAGGCGTGAATAGGCTTCGGCCACGGTCTTGCGCGAGACCCCCAGCTGTTCGGCCAGCAGGCGGGTGGGCGGCAGTTGCGTGCCGGCGGCGAGGTGGCCGCTGTCGATGCCGGCGCGCAGTTGCCGGTAGAGCTGCTCGGCAAGGCCTTTGCGGCCTTCGAGGCGGATGTGCAGTTCCATCGTGGGAAGGGTCCGAAGCGCAGGGATGTAGAAGCTTCGGGGTTTATCGGCAAAGCCGCAAGGGCCGCAGGCGCGAGCCAGACCCGCGCCTGCAGGCTGCGGGTGTTCACAGGCGGGCGGTGCTGATGGTGATGTAGCCTTTTGCGGGCAGCGCGATGCGGATCACCGTTTGGTCGTCGCAGGCCTTGCGTTTCTGCCTGATGCATACGCCATCCACCGTGGCCTCGCGCATGCGGGCGGGGATGGCGCGGCCCTTGGCGTCGAAAAAGGCCTCGCTGGCGAGCAGCTCGACGCGCTCGATCAGTTGGCGGGTGTGCTCGTCGGTGGCGCAGAAGAAGCGCACGCCCGACAGGTTCGGGTTGTCGTCGGGGTTGCTGACTTCATGGGCCAGCAACTGGCGCAGGGTATGGCGCAGTTCGCGGGTGGGGCGGTCGTGTGTGGGCATGGCATGGCCTCGTCTGGATGGGGTTGGCCGCGTCGGGGCGACCGTAACGTCTCCAGGTCGGATGATGTTTTGCCGAGGGTGTGGCAACAATCAAGAAGCGTCCTTGCTTTTGGTAGGAGGGTTCCGAAAATATAGGCAGGAGGTTGAACATCGCCTTGATCCGCGTCAGCTCCAGCGCCTGTTGCCGAGTCCGTTCATGCCCAGTCAGAAGGCTTGGGATCGAGCGCCGCCTCGACGATCTCGACCCAGTGCCGCACCGGTGTTCGCCCAGCGCTTCCAAGGTGCACCTGGCAACCGATGTTGGCAGTGGCAATGACCTGTGGGCTGCCGCTCTCCAGGGCATGCAGGCGATCATCGCGCAATTGCCGCGCCAGCGTCGGCTGGGTCAATGAATAGGTGCCGGCCGAGCCGCAGCACAGGTGGCCATCGGGCACCGGGGTGAGGTGAAAGCCCAGGCGCGTCAGCAGGCTTTCCACCGCGCCGCCGAGCTTGAGCGCGTGCTGCAAGGTACACGGGCAGTGAAAGGCCAGGCGTTGCTCGGCGCACACCCCCAGTTGCTCCAGTGGCTCGGCCTGCAGCACCTGCACCAGGTCACGGGACAGCGCGCTGACCTTGGCGGCCTTGTCGGCATAGCGTGGGTCGCCTTCGAGCAAGTGACCATAGTCGCGCACGAATGCGCCGCAGCCGCTGGCGGTCTGCACGATGGCCTCGGCGCCGGCCTCGATGGCCGGCCACCAGGCGTCGATGTTGCGTCGGGCACGCTCCAGGCCGCGTGCCTGGGCATCCAGGTGATAGTCCACGGCCCCGCAGCAAGCGGCCTCGGCTATCGGTTCGACACTGATACCGAGGCGGTCGAGCAGGCGTGCGGTGGCAGCGTTGGTATTGGGTGAGAGCGCTTGCTGCACGCAACCCTCAAGCAGCAATACGCGGCGGGCGTGACCCGTTGGCGGGCGCTGGCCGGCGGCGGCGATCCGTGGCGGCAGCTTGGCCTTGAGGTTGGCAGGGAGCAGGGGGCGCAGGGCTAGGCCGGTGTGGAGCAAGGCCTTGAACAGCGCCGGCCGCGGCACTACCGCACGCAAGCCGCCGCGCAGCAGGCGCTGGCCCAGTGGTCGCGGCACCTGACGGTCGACCACCGCACGGCCGATATCCAGCAGGTTGTGGTACTGCACCCCTGACGGGCAGCTCGTCTCGCAATTGCGACAGCTCAGGCAACGGTCCAGGTGCGTCTGGGTGCTGGCGCTGACCGGTTCGCCTTCGAGCACCTGCTTGATCAGGTAGATGCGCCCGCGTGGGCCGTCCAGCTCGTCGCCGAGCAACTGGTAGGTGGGGCAGGTGGCGGTGCAGAAGCCGCAGTGCACGCAAGAGCGCAGGATGCGCTCGGCCTCGTCGGCGCGGGCCAGGCAGCGGGCGGAGTCACTCAGTCGGGTTTGCATGCCGTGGCCTCACAAGTGTGCATACAGGCGGCCAGGGTTGAAGATGCCCTGGGGGTCGAGTTGGCGCTTCAGCGCCTGGTGGTAGCGCAGCGTCATCGGGTCCAGAGGCGCGCTGCTGTCGTCGCCGGGCGCGTAGGCGGTGGCATGGCCGCCGACCTCGGCCAGCAGGGCACGCAGGGTGGCCGCCGGCGCCTCGGACTTGAGCCAGCGCTGGGCGCCGCCCCAGTCGATCAGCTGCTGCCCGGGCAGATCTAGCACGCCGCAGGTGATGGGCAGGGACAGCCGCCACAACGTGGCCGGCGCGGTGAAGAACGCCAGGCGTTGCTCGCGCAGGTCGCCCCAGTACTGCGGGTCGAGTACCTCGCCGCCCAGGCGCTCGCGTGCCGAGCGCACCGAGCCTTCGCCGCCCTCCAGGCGCAGGTGCAGCGCCTCGCCGTCGTGGCTGGCGGCGCTGATCGGCAATGGCTGCTGGCCCCATTCGGCCAACCTGGCCAGCGCCTGGCGGGCATCCATCTCCAGGCGCAGGCCCAGGCACTGGCGCGGCCTGGGCAGCACCTTCAACGAAACCTCGGTAAGCAGCCCCAGGCAACCGAAGCTGCCCGCCATCAGCCGCGATACGTCGTAGCCGGCGACATTCTTCATCACCTCGCCGCCAAAGCGCAGGTGCTTGCCGTGGCCGGTGATCAGCCGGGTGCCAAGTACATAGTCGCGCACCGCGCCTGCCCAGGGCCGGCGCGGCCCCGAAAGCCCGGCGGCGACCATGCCGCCCAGCGTCGCCTCGGGCCCCAGGTGCGGCGGCTCGCAGGCCAGCATCTGCCCGGCCTCGCCCAGCGTCGCCTCGATCTCCCGCAGCGGCGTGCCGGCGCGGGCAGTGAGCACCAGTTCGGTGGGGTCGTAGCTGACGATACCGCGGTGCCCACGGGTATCGACCAGCTCGCCGGTCACCGGGCGGCCGAGCATGGCCTTGCTGTTGCCGCCCTGGATGCGCAGCGCGGTACCCTGGCGCAACGCCTGGTTGACCTGCTCCAGCCACTGCTGGCTGAGATCCGTGCCCATCAGAAGCGCTCCAGGTCGGGGAAGGGCAACTGCCCATGGTGCACATGCAGCGCGCCGAACTCGGCGCAGCGCTGCAGGGTGGGGATGTTCTTGCCCGGGTTGAGCAGGCCCCGTGGGTCGAAGGCGGCCTTGACCGCGTGGAACAGGGTGATCTCGTCGCTGTTGAACTGGGCGCACATCTGGTTGATCTTCTCCCGGCCCACGCCGTGCTCGCCGGTGATGCTGCCGCCCACCGCCACACACAGCTCGAGGATCCGGCCACCGAGGGCTTCGGCGCGTTCCAGCTCGCCGGGCAGGTTGGCGTCGAACAGGATCAGCGGGTGCATGTTGCCGTCGCCGGCATGGAACACGTTGGCGACCCGCAGGCCGTATGTCTCGGACAGTTGGCTGATGCCAGCGAGCACGCGCGGCAGCTCGCGCCGCGGGATGGTGCCGTCCATGCAGTAGTAGTCCGGCGAAATGCGCCCCACCGCCGGGAAGGCGTTCTTGCGCCCGGCCCAGAAGCGCACGCGCTCGGCTTCGTCGCAGGCCAGGCGCACCTCGCGGGCACCAGCCTGGCGCAGCACGGCATCGACGCGGGCGCAGTCGTCGTGCACATCGGCCTCGACCCCGTCCAGTTCGCACAGCAGGATCGCCGCCGCGTCCACCGGGTAGTCGGCGTGGATGAAGGCCTCGGCGGCGCGGATCGCCAGGTTGTCCATCATCTCAAGGCCTGCCGGGATGATCCCGGCGGCGATGATATCGGCCACCGCGCGCCCGGCGTCCTCGACGCTGGCGAAGCTGGCCAGCAGCACCCGCGCCACTTGTGGCCTGGGCAGCAGCTTGACGGTGACCTCGGTGACGATGCCGAGCAGGCCCTCGGAGCCGGTGAACAGCGCCAGCAGGTCGAAGCCGGGGCTGTCCAGGGCGTCGCTGCCGAGGGTCAGGCGCTCGCCCTCGACGGTGAGAATGTCCACCTTGAGCAGGTTGTGCACGGTCAGACCGTACTTCAGGCAGTGCACGCCGCCGGCGTTCTCGGCGACATTGCCGCCGATCGAGCAGGCGATCTGCGAGGAGGGATCCGGCGCGTAGTACAAGCCGTAGGGTGCCGCCGCCTGGGAAATCGCCAGGTTGCGCACGCCGGGCTGGACCCTGGCGAAGCGGCCTTGCGGGTTGACTTCGAGGATGCGGTTGAACCGTGCCATCACCAGCAGGATGCCCTGGCTCAGCGGCAACGCGCCGCCCGACAGACCGGTGCCGGCACCGCGCGCGACCACCGGCACGCCGCGCTGGTGGCAGAGCCGCAGTAGCGCCTGCACCTGTTCCAGGCGCTCGGGCAGTGCCACCAGCAGGGGCAGCGTGCGGTAGGCCGAGAGGCCGTCGCACTCATAGGGCTTGAGGTCTTCGCTGCGGTGCAGGATGTCCAGGTCGGGCAGGGCCTCGCGCAGTGCGGCCAGCAGCGCCGGCTTGTCCACGCTGGGCAACGGGCCGTCTACACGTTCGTCGTAGAGGATGTTCATCGGCGCTCCTGCGCAGTGGCCTATTGCGCCAGTTGCCTGATCATTGCCACCGTCAGGTACAGGCGCGGCGCCACGCTGGCGATCTCCATGTACTCGTCGTCGCCATGCAGGCCGGCGCCGACCACGCCCAGGGTCTCCAGCACTGCGGGCTTGTCGCTGTCGGGCACGTAGGCGTAGCCGGCGTCGGTGCCGAAGCGCATGGCGATGGGCTGCAGTTGCCGGTCGATCTTGCTGTAGAGCTGCCGCGCAGTTTGTGCAAGCTGCGTGGAGGCGTCGTTCTTCGCCAGAGGCGGACGGCCTTTTTCCATGACCAGCTCGACCTGGGTATCGGCGACCAACTGCTTCTTGATGATCCGCAAGGCATCCTCCTGCACCCGCTCGGTCTCGCTCAGGTCGGAATAACGCATGTCGGCCTCGGCGCTGGCCAGGGCAGGGATGATGTTGGCCTTCTCTCCGGCCTTGGCCAGGGTCCAGTTGACGGTGGTGCCCTTGTCCTTGTCGCCGAGAGCGTTCAATTGCAGCAACTGGTGCGCCAGTTCGATCAGCGCGTTGCGCCCGGCTTCGGGCGCGGAGCCGGCGTGGGAGGCACGGCCCTTCACCGTGAGTTTCAGGCGGTTGATGCCGTTGGTGGCGACGGTCACCGCGTCCTTGTCCGGTGGCTCGTAGGAAAAGACGAAGTCGTGCTGGCGTGCCAGCTCGGCGATTAGCTGCCTGGAGCCTGCCGAGCCCATTTCCTCGTCCGGGTTGAACAGCACGGTGAGGGTGCGATAGCCCTTGTACTGCTGGTCCTGCAGCAGCTTCAGCGCATGCAGGATCATCGCCACGCCGCCCTTGGCATCGGCCACGCCAGGGCCATAGGCGCGTTCGCCTTCGATACGGAACGGGCGCTTGGCCACGGTACCGGGGCCGAACACCGTGTCGTAGTGGACCATGAGCAGGAAGTCCTTGTTGCCGGTGCCCTTGAATGTGCCGACGATGTTGTCGCCCACCGACGGCGTGGCCGGCTGGGTGGTGACCTTGGCGCCGAGGGCCTCAAGGCGTTTCACCAGCTCGGCGCCGACCTGTTTCAGGCCCGCCTCGGTACCGGTGCCGGTGTCCACCGAAACCAGGGACTTGAGGGTTTCCAGGTAATGAGGCTGTTCTGCCTGGGCCTGGCTGTACAGCTCCTGGGGCGTGGGCTCGGCGGCCTGGGCGGTAGCGCAGGTGAGGGCGAGGGCCAAAGTGCAAAGTCGCAGATGCATGGGCAGGGTCTCGTTGTCATGAACCCTTCAGCGTAGACCCTACCCGATGAATGGCTGCCCGAGCCGTCGTGTCTACAGGCCGTAACGATGCGCCAGACGCTGGTTTGACAACTGCCCGGCCAGGCCCAGGCGGGCACCTTCAAAGGCTTCGTAGCGCTCGAACTCATGCAGTGACGGGATCGAGATCAACCGCTGCGCATCGAAGTCCTGCAACGCCGCCTCGACCAGGTCCTGCGCCGTCATCACGATAGCCGGGTCGAGGTTTTCCACCGGCAGCCCGCCGATGGCCCAGAAGTCCGTGGCGGTGGCGCCGGGCAGCACGGCCTGGACCTGCACGCCGCTGCCGGCCAGCTCCTTGTGCAACGACTGGCTGAAGGCGGTGACATAGGCCTTGCTCGCGCCGTATACGCCGTTGAGCAGTTCGGGCGCCAGGCTCACCACCGACGAGATGTTGATCACCGCGCCGCGCCCGCGGCCGACGAAACCGGGTACCGCCGCGTAGGTCAGGCGGGTGAGGGCGGTGACGTTGAGGGCGATCATCCGGCTCATCTGCTCCACGTCGCTGTCCAGCAGCGGGGTGTGGGTGCCGACCCCGGCATTGTTGACCAGCAGGTCGATGCTGGCGTCCTCGCGCAGGCGCGCCTCGATGCGTGCCAGGTCCTGGGCATCGGCCAGGTCTGCCGGCAATACCTCGACGCTGTGGCCGGTCAGGGTGGTGAGGCGCTCAGCCTGCGCGTTGAGGCGTTCGCGGTTGCGCGCCACCAGGATCAGGTCGTGGCCACGGCGGGCCAGCTGTTCGGCGTACACAGCACCGATGCCGGTGGATGCGCCAGTGATGAGTGCGGTGCCTTTCAAGTTCATGGTTGTGACTCCGTGGGTTGGGGTGAGGCCATGATGCTAGGCTTTGCCGTTGGCGCAAATGACGCATATAGTACGTATTCGAGACATGCTCTGGAGTGTACCCATGCATCGGGTCGGTTATCTGTTGTGCGAAGGGTTCCAGGTGATGGCGCTGGCCTCGCAGTCGGTGTTCGAGTTCGCCAACCTGCTGGCCGGGCGGCCGGTCTACGCCTTGGGCAACTTCAGTGTCGCAGGCGGCCCGCTGCGTTCGTCGCTGGGCCTGGTGCTCGACACCCAGGCGGTAGGGTCGCCGAGCCATGCCGATACCTGGCTGGTGGCGGGCACCTTGTCGCCGGTCGACTTACCGCCTACACCCGAGTCGGTTGCGCTGGTGCGGCGCCTCGGCGGCCAGGCCCGGCGCACGGCGGGCATCTGCACCGGGGCTTTCATACTGGCGCAGGCCGGCCTGCTCGACGGGCGCCGCGCCACCACCCACTGGGCCTTTGCCCGTGAGTTCCGCGAGATGTTTCCGCGCATCCAGCTGGAGGAAGACCGCATCTTCATCGCCGATGGCAACCTGTGGACCTCGGCCGGCATGACCGCCTGCATCGACATGGCCCTGGGCATGGTCGAGCAGGACCTGGGCGCCGAGATCGCCCGGGGCGTGGCCCATCGCCTGGTGATGCACCAGCGCCGTTCGGGCGGGCAATCGCAACATTCACAGCTGTTGGCCATGGCGCCACGCTCGGACCGTATCCAGGCGGCGCTGGAGCATGTGCGCGGGCACCTGGGGCAGCCCCTGACCGTCGAGACACTGGCCGAGGTGGCGCACCTGAGCCCGCGTCAGTTCAGTCGCGTGTTCAGCGCCGAGACCGGTGAATCGCCGGCCAAGGCCATCGAGCGCCTGCGCCTGGAGGCGGCGCGGCTGCTGATCGAACAGAGCCGCCACAGCCTTGATGTGGTAGCTCGCGAGACCGGTTTTCGCGATCGTCGGCATCTGCGCGAGGCGTTCCTGCGCGGCTTCGGCATTCCGCCGCAGGCCGTGCGCCGCGATGCGCGGCGCCTGGACAGCGAGGTGCCGGCATGAAGAAACTCGTGCGCATGGACGACCTGCAGGTGTTCGTCAGTACCGTGGCAACCGGCAGTTTCTCCGCCGCGGCGCGTCAGCTGGACATCTCGCCGGCCCTGGCCAGCGGCGCCGTGCAGCGCCTGGAACGCAGCCTGGGGTTCCGCCTGCTGGTGCGTTCGACCCGGCGCCTGCGCCTATCGGATGAAGGCCAACGCTACCTGCCCCATGCGCGCCAGGTGCTCGAGGCACTGGTGGAGGGCGAAATGGCCCTGGAGCAGGGGCGTGAGGAGATCGGCGGGATGTTGCGCCTGTCCATGCCCTCGGACCTGGGGCGCAATGTGCTGCTGCCCTGGCTCGACGAGTTCCAGTTGCAGCACCCGGGCATCAGCCTGCAACTGCGTCTGAGCGACCAGGTGGCGGACATGGTTGGGGATCGCCTGGATGCCAGTATCCGCTATGGCCAGTTGGCCGATTCGGGCCTGGTGGCGCTGCCCCTGGCTGCGGACAACCGCCGCACGCTGTGCGCCGCGCCGGCCTACATCGCCCGCCATGGCGCGCCGCGCACGCCGGAGGAACTGGCCGGGCACAACTGCCTGCGCTATGTGATGGGCGAGCAGACCCACGAACGCTGGGGCTTCCACTTGGCGGACGGGGTCAGGACGGTGAGTGTTTCGGGCGATCGCACCAGTGACGACGCCGATGTCGTCCGCCGTTGGGCGGTGGCGGGGCTGGGGATCGTCTACAAGTCGCGGTTGGATGTGCTGGCCGACGTGCGGGCCGGGCGGCTCGTGGAGCTGTTCCCACCAGAATGCTGCCAGGCGGCGCCGCTGCAACTGGTGTGCGTGCACCGCCAGGCGGTGTCGCCGGCGATCCAGCGGTTGCGCAGCTACCTGGGGGAGAAGTTTGCCGAGCTTGGCTAGCAAGGCGCCTGCAGGTACGTCATCGCGCCTACAGGGCCCCTATCGGACTAGAAACCTTCCAGTACAACCTTGCCCTTGGCCTTGCCGCTTTCGATCAACTCGTGGGCGCGGCGCAGGTTGGCCGCGTTGATCGCGCCGAAATGCTCGCCCAGCGTGGTCTTGATCACGCCTTCATCGACCAGCCCGGCGATTCGCTCCAGCAGTGCGTGCTGCTTGATCATGTCGGTGGTCTGGTACAGCGAACGGGTGAACATCAGCTCCCAGTGCAACGACAGCGACTTGCGCTTGAGGGGCACCACGTCGAGGCTGGTCGGGTCGTCGATCAGTGCCAGGCGGCCTTGTGGGCGCAGCACCTCGACCAACTGGGCGAAGTGGCGGTCGGTGTGGGTCAGGCTGATCACCAGGTCCACCTGGCCTATGCCCACGGCCTCCAGCTGGGGTGCCAACGGCTGGTTGTGATCGATCACCTGGTGGGCGCCGAGTTGGCGTACCCAGGCCTGGGTTTCAGGGCGCGAGGCGGTGCCGATCACGGTGAGGTTGGTGAGCTGGCGCGCCAGCTGGGTGAGGATCGAGCCCACGCCACCGCCGGCGCCGACGATCAGCAGGCTTTGCCCTTCGCCGCCGCCTTCGCGCACGCCCAGGCGGTCGAACAGCAGCTCCCAGGCGGTGATCGAGGTCAGCGGCAGGGCGGCGGCGCTGGCATTGTCCAGGCTGCGCGGCTTGTGGCCGACGATGCGCTCATCGACCAGATGCAGTTCGCTGTAGCTGCCGGGACGGTCGATGGCACCGGCATAGAAAACCTCGTCGCCGGGCTGGAACAGGGTCACCTGTTCACCGATGGCGCGCACCACACCGACCGCATCCCAGCCCAGCACCTTGGGTTGGCTGGTGCTGCCGCTGCCGGCGCGGACCTTGGTATCGACCGGATTGACCGCGATGGCGCGGACCTCCACCAGCAAATCGCGTGGGCCGGGGACAGGGGCGGGCAGGTCGCTGTCATAGAGCGAGGCCGGGTCGGTAAGCGGCAGGCCGTGTTGGGTGAAGACGATGGCTTTCATGGCATCAGGGTCCCTGAGTGGTAGGTAGGGCAACCTTAGCCTGCAAGATTTATCGCAAAAACATCGCAATCACGGGAACAGTTTCAGCATTTTCTTGAAAATGTAGCGGCCATGCTGGTCAGAACCAGCGATCGTTGCGTTTGCGCCCACGGGTCAGCGCCGGCAGGATCAGCCCCGCCAGCAGCCCGGCGCCGGCGATGCTGCCGCCATACACCATGTAGCGCATCATCACCTGCTTGTTCTCGTCACCCAGGCGCGCCTGGGTATCGCGCAGGCTCGACTGGCTCTGCTCGAGCTGCTCGTTGAGTGCCTTGTTGCGGGTTTCCAGCTCGTCGATCAGCGCCTTGCGCGAGTCGAGGGTCTCCTGCATGCCCTGCACGCGGTTCTTCCAGCTGTCGTCGATGGTCTTGAGCTGGCCGGACAGTTCGGCCACCTGGGCGTCGAGCTGCGGCAGGCGCTCGCTCTGGCCGGGCACCGCCTGCAGGTCACTGGTGAGGATCCACACCAGGTCGCCGCTTTGCCCGCGTACCTGGCTGTAGTTGCCTTGGCTGGTGACCAGGGTGACCTTCTGCCCGGACTTGAGTGTGCCGACGATGCGATGGCCATCGGTAGGGCCGCTGCGTACGTAAGTGTTCAGGCTGTCACTGACCCAACGCGCATCAGTGGCCGGCTCTTCGGCGTGGGCCGGGGCGGCGAGGGCGATCAGGGCGGCGATCAGGCCACCGCGCAGGGCGGTGAGGGCAGGGGAAGCGGGCTGGATGTCTGGCATGCTGGTCTTCGCTGAAACAGGACGAATGAAGGCCCGATGACTGGGCCGGCGATCCGGTCGGGTGGATTGACCGTCAGCGAAAGACCGTTTTTTTGTAGGCAGGTTCACCATCTGGCGCAGGAAATATCTGCAAAATATTGCGAAAAACCAGGACTTATTGGCTGCTGTGGGCGCCGGCTCGCCGGCGAAAGAGCCGCAAAGCGGCCCCAGTGCCTTCAGGCCACTACTTCATAGCACGGCACATACGCCGCCCCACCGGGCAACTTCATGCGGTGCTGGTCGACGAATGCCTGCAGCAGGCGCCCGAGCGGGTCGAGGATCGCCGCATCGCCGCGGATCTGGTAAGGCCCGTGCTCCTCGATCAGGCGGATGCCCTTGTCCTTGACGTTGCCGGCAACGACGCCCGAGAACGCCCGGCGCAGGTTGGCCGCCAGCTCGTGTGGCGGCAGGTCGCGGCGCAGGGCCAGGTTGGCCATGTTCTCGTGGGTCGGGTCGAACGGGCGCTGGAAGCCTTCGTCGATCTTCAGCAGCCAGTTGAAGTGGAAGGCGTCGTTGCGCTCGCGGCGGAACTGCTTGACTGCCTTCAGCCCCTCGACCATCTGCCGGGCCACTTCGGCCGGGTCGTCGATGATGATCTGGTAGTGGCGTTGCGCCGCCTCGCCGAGGGTGGCGCCGACGAAGGCATGCAACTGCAGCAGGAACGGCTCGGCGCTGCGCGGCCCGGTGAGCACCACCGGGAACGGCAGGCCCTGGTTGTCCGGGTGCATGAGGATGCCGAGCAGGTAGAGGAACTCCTCGGCGGTACCGGCGCCGCCGGGGAAGATGATGATGCCGTGGCCGACACGCACGAAGGCTTCAAGACGCTTCTCGATGTCCGGCAGGATCACCAGCTCGTTGACGATCGGGTTGGGCGCCTCGGCGGCGATGATGCCCGGCTCGGTCAGGCCCAGGTAGCGGCTGCCGTGCATGCGCTGCTTGGCATGGGCGATGGTGGCGCCCTTCATCGGCCCTTTCATCACGCCCGGACCGCAGCCGGTGCAGACATCCAGCTTGCGCAGGCCCAGCTCGTGGCCGACCTTCTTGGTGTACTGGTATTCCTCGGTGCTGATCGAGTGGCCGCCCCAGCACACCACCATCTTCGGCTCGACACCGGGGCGCAGGGTGCGGGCGTTGCGCAGCAGGTGGAAGACGTAGTCGGTAATGCCTTGCGAGCTTTCCAGGTCGATGCGCTGGCTGGCCAGTTCGCTCTCGGTGTAGACGATGTCGCGCAGGGCGCTGAAGAGCATCTCGCGGGTACTGGCAATCATCTCGCCATCGACGAAGGCGTCGGCCGGGGCGTTGAGCAGTTCCAGGCGCACGCCGCGGTCCTGCTGGTGGATGCGCACCTCGAAGTCCTTGTAGGCCTCGAGGATGGTCTTGGCATTGTCGACATGGGCGCCGGTGTTGAGGATGGCCAGGGCGCACTGGCGGAACAGGGTGTAGAGGCTGCCGGTACCGACTTCGCTCAGTTGCTGGACTTCACGTTGCGACAGCGTCTCCAGGCTGCCCTTGGGGCTGACGGAGGCGTTGATGACATTGCGTTGGGGCATCTGGTCTTTCCTGTGCGGGTAAAACATCCTTCTTGGACAACACCATACAAGCAAATGTGCGTGGCAACGAGGGGCCGGCTGAAAAAGCCTGTGGGCAAGCCCGCTCTCACAAGGTGCCTCACGCCACCTTGAACACATGTTTCAGGTATGCCACGAAGTTCTCGTCCCGGCACTGGGTCTTGCCCGGGCTATCGGAAATCTTCGCCACTGGCGCGCCGTTGCAGGCGGTCATCTTGATCACGATGTTCATCGGCGTGACCCCGGGAATGTCGCAGGTCAGGTTGGTGCCGATACCGAAGCTGACGTTGATCCGCCCGTGCAGGGCGCGGTAGAGGGTCAGCATCTTCTCGAAGTCCAGCCCGTCGGAGAAAATCAGGGTCTTGCCCTTCGGGTCCATACCCAGCCGTTCATAGTGGGCGATGGCTTTCTCGGCCCAGGCCAGCGGCTCGCCCGAGTCATGGCGCAGGCCATCGAAGAGTTTGGCGAAGTACAGGTCGAAGTCCTTCATGAACGCGTCCATGCCGATGCAGTCGGTCAGGGCGATGCCCAGTTGGCCGCGGTACTCGCGCACCCAGCACTCGAGGGCGGCGGCCTGGCTGTCCACCAGGCGCGGGCCGAGCTGCTGGTGGGCCATGAACCATTCGTGGGCCATGGTGCCGATAGGCTTGACCTGGTACTCGCGGGCCAGGTGCACGTTGCTGGTGCCGACGAAACGCCCGGGGAAGTCACGTTTGAGGATGTGCACCACCTCTTCCTGCACCCGGTAGGAGAAACGCCGGCGGGTGCCGAAATCGGCCAACTGCAGGCCGGCCAGCTCGTCGCCGCTGGCCTCGGCCTTGAGCCAGTCGAGCTTCTGGTAGAGGCGCTCACCGACCTGTTCGATCACCACCTCGCGGTAGCGATAGCGGTTGCGTACTTCACTGATGATCGCCAGCAGCGGGATCTCGAACAGGATCACGTGCAGCCAGGGGCCGCGCAGGCGGATCGCCAGTTGCCCGGCGTCGTCCAGGCCCACCTGCACATAACGCAGGTTGAAGCGGAACAGGCTGAGGAAGCGAATGAAGTCCGCCTTGATGAACGGGATCTTTTCCAGGTAGGCCAGCTGGTCGTGGGTAATCGACACATCGGCCAACTGCTCGACCTGGTAGCGGATCTCGGCGAGATAGGGCGCCAGGTCCTCGTTGTTGCGGCAGCGGAATTCCCATTCCACCTCGGCGTTGGGGTAGTTGTGCAGCACCGCCTGCATCATGGTGATCTTGTAGAAGTCGGTATCCAGCAGGTTCTGGATGATCCGTGGGCCGAAAACGCTGTCGCTCATGGGCGATCCTCCTTGAGTTGCGCCAGTTGGCGGTCGAGGTCCTGTTCATCGGGGCACAGGTGGATGCCGGCGGTGGCCATCTCTGTGCACGCCTGCTGCGCGCCCTCGGCGCTCAGTGCGCGGCAGGCCGGCAGGTACAACAACACCTCGAAACCGGCGCGGCGCAGTTGCAGGGCGGTGGTGCGCACGCAGTAGTCCAGCGCCAGGCCACCAACGATGATCGCCTGTACCTGTTGCACCTTGAGGAACTCGATGACACCGGTGGAGCGGCGTTCCGCCAGGTCGTGGTAGCAGGCGCCGTAGGGGTGCAGGTCGGGTTCGACGCCTTTCCAGACGAAGTAGTCGTAGTCGATGGGGGCGGGCAGGCCGGGGAGCAGTTCGAAGCCGGGCGTGCCGGGGACACAGTGGCTGACCCAGGTCAGGTCGGCGTTGGGCAGGGCCAGGGGTTGCAGCATCTGGGCCGGCTCGGCGACTGCCCAGGCGGCGTTTGCCGGGTGGGCGTCCTTGCTGCCCAAGCGCAGCGTGGCACGCTGGGCCATGGTGTTGAGCGCAGGCGCGATCAGGTGGCCGCCAGGTACCGGCAACTCCTGGGGAGCGTTGGCGGTAAAGCCGTTTTGCGCGTCGACGTCGAAGCTGGCGATGATCATGGGCAGAGGTCCTCGGCTGAGATGGTCATATAATTCACCTGGTGTACTATGTGTGTCAAGGCTATTCCCACATTAGAATTAGCCCTTGATAGATTTAATGGCCCTGGTGGAATATAGGCGGGTTATCAGAAGGAATCGTACCGTGAGCACAGCAGAAGTCCTGGCCAGCGTGGATATCATTGCCCTGCGCCTGTCGCCGCACAGCCTTCGCCTGGAGGTGTTGCTGCACCGGCGTGGACGCGAGCCCTACGAAGGGCAATGGGCCCTGCCAGGTGTGATCGTCAATGGCAGCACCTCGGACAACAGTCTGGATGCCGCCGCCGCCCGTGTCCTGGCGGAAAAGGCCAAGGTGGTCCCCCGCCATCTGGAACAGGTAGGCACTGAAGGCAATGGCGTTCGCGACCCACGGGGCTGGACCTTGAGCACCTACTATCTGGCGCTGCTCGATCCGGCGGTCGTGGTAGAAAACGCGCAGGTTGCCTTCTTTGACCTTCAAAGCGTTCTGTCGCGTGAGCTGTCGCTGCCGTTCGACCATGGCCTGCTGGTCGAGCGCGCCAGTGAGCGGTTGGCGGCCAAGGCCGTGTACACCAACCTGCCGTTGTACCTGGCGCCCGAGCGGTTCACTGTGCTGGACGCCCTGGCAGCGGTGCAGGCGTGCCTGGGGCAGGTGGTCAACAACACCTCGCTGCGCAAACGCCTTGAACGCATGAAGAGCGAAGGCTGGGTGCAGGACACCGGCGAGAAGGTCCAGCCCAGGCTCGGGCGGCCGCAGCAGCTGTACCGGCACACCCCGCAGGGGGCGGGGGCGTTCATGTTCGACCGGAGCCTGCTGGCGGGAGGATAGCCAGGACAGGCCGCAATCGCGTCACGGCCACTTCCTGCTGTTGTCGAGTAGCGACTATCCTTGCCCCCATGACCAACCTGCCTCCCTTACGCCACCCGTGTCCACCAGGCGCCTGCGACTGCGGCCGTGAACGCCTGGCCGACGGCCCGGAGCGGCGCATCCTGTTGCTCACCCGAGAGGAGGAAAAGCGCCTGGTCGAGCGCCTGGAGAACCTCAGGGATCTTGAAGACCTGCAGCGCCTGCAGTCACGCCTCTACGAGCAGCTCGGCATCCGCGTGCACATCGCCCCAGGCTTCAACGAAGTGCGCACCATGCGCGGTATCGTCATCGAACTGGAGGCGCAGTTGGGCCTGTGCCGCAAGACGCGCCAAGCCATTCCCGCGGCGATCCGCCGGGGGCTCGAGCGCAACCCGCAAGTGGCCTTCCGCCTGCTCGACGCCCACGACCTGCTGCGCGACGCCTGAGCCTCAGCGCATCGCCGCCAACTTGATGCCGAAGCCGACCAGGCAGGCGCCGGCCAGCCGTTCGAGCAGGTTGGCGATGCGCGGGCTGGCGCGCATGCGCTCGGCCAGTCGGTGGGTAAGGAACACCGCGATCAGGCCGTAGAGCAAGGTAAGCCCGGCCACTGTCAGCGCCATGAAGGCGAAGGTGACCACGCCCTGGTGGCGCACCGGGTCGATGAACAGCGGGAAGAACGCCATGTAGAACATGATCGCCTTGGGGTTGAGCAGGGTGATCATCATGGTCTGGCGCAGGTAGCGGCCGCTGGCCATGCGGCTCTCGCGCGGGGCGCCGCCGGGCTTGCTCAGCACCATGCGCAGGCCGAGCCAGGCCAGGTAGGCGGCGCCGGCCCACTGCACCACGTGGAAGGCGGTGGGGTAGGTGGCCAGCAAGGTGGCCACGCCGGCCACCGCCAGCCACATCAGCACCTGGTCGCCGAGGATCACCCCGAAGGTGGCGGCCAGCCCGCCCTTGATGCCGCCCTTGCCGGTGGCGGTGATCAGGGCGAAGTTGCCGGGCCCGGGGATCGCCAGGAGGATGAGGAACGCGATCACGAAAGCGCCGTAGTCGGTCACGCCGAGCATGGGGATTCTCCTGGGGGTGTTGGGCGGGCAGATTACGATATATGCCATTATTCGCGGCAGTTGCAAAGCCATGACGGCACAGGGAGGTGTTGCTGGCGGTCAAGAGCGTGAGGCCGATCCTAGGTCTTTGCGCCCGAGACTATTGACCGAGTAAGGGCCTCCAGGTGTTCACCGCAAGCCTTGCTCTGCCTATC